>JBJOFM010000137.1:0-4940 GCA_046048755.1 Bacteroidota bacterium
TGATGAAGTCGTTGAATAGTGCCTATGGTTTGCAGCTTTCTACCACGTTGGATTGCGAATACGAAGTAAGGGTTGGTGGCAAATAAAAAATTAATCATTTTGAATTTAAATGGTAAAAAGAAGTAGAATTAATTATCGGTTTTGTATACTGTTTGCAACGGTAATTTTTGGTTTATTGAACGAAATAAGCGCACAGCAGATAGGGTCTAAGGATACAACCACTAAAGTTACTGAGACCCGTGATGAGTTACTATCGGTTGATATTGCGGCCAATGCCGATGATTTTCAAATCGGTAGCGATTCTATGCCGCAAACTGTTGTTAAAGAAAATGAATTTGGCTATAAAAGTTGGTATATTCCTTATTCGTTAAGGGTAAGTGCGTCAGTTCAAGTTTACACAGGTAGTAACGTATTGCCTCAAGCGTTATTAAATAAAATCGTTTTTGGAGGCTACATGGATCCTGAAATTATAGGTAAGGCGGAAGGAAGATTGAAGCCAAATAATCGTTTGGGGTTTGAACAATACAATGATTTGGGTTTAACCTATAACGCAAATGGATCCGAATATTATGGATCGGGGTATCGTACAAACAAGGAATCGTTAGGATCATTAGAAATTGTCACCCGAGAAAATTCTAATAAAATGATGACTTGGGCGGATCGTGGTTTGCTCATTTCCGGTGATAATAAACGTGTGAAAGCGGGTACAAACGTACCAAACAACCCGTCCGATGGAAGTCAAAAGAAAAAAATCTCGGTATGGATGGGGTTAAATTATTCGGTTTTAGCTGGTGCTCGATTTACGGATGATGCTTATCGTGCGTTGCTGAGGGGAAATGGATATTATCTTGGAAAGAGGTTGGATATTGGGAATAATCGATTTAAAGAGTTCGGTTATCTGGGTGCTGATTTTGTTTTTTGGAGTAATGGCGAAAATAGGAATTCGTTTAAATCCAAAACGTCTAGGATTCCAATTACGTGGATGGTTTCGCTTAGAAATTTAAGTAGTTTTCAATTGTTGCGTACGGACGGATTGGTGTTGTTTACTTCTTCAACTGCGGATTCTTTGAGTTTGGATGGAAGATTTTATCAAGTTGGCTTGAAGGGTGGTAGTGTAAATCCTGGTATAACCATTGGATTTAATAAATTTATGTTAATCGGTAATGGTAGTGAAGGATATCCGCGTGCACCGGTGAATTTCTCTTTAGAAGATTTTGGTTTTTACTACCTACAAAATGCCAATGTACTATCCAGAGGGTATGCTTGGGATGCCAATGGTAGAGGTTTCAGTCCCAGTTCGGAATCCTCCACGTTGCCCGTTTACTTGAAACAAGCCAGTGTTACTGCGGGTAATTTGCAATTGGGTAATTGGTTTACACAACAAGTTGATACAGCGGAGACTCGATTGCGGGTTGTAGAACAAGTGCGTTCGGGATGGATTATGTCGCCATTTAAAGTTTCTATAAAGACAGCCGTTTTCACGCTTAGCTACCGCAATCTTCCTGGAATGATGCCTGTATTTTCGGTATATCCTGGATTACGAACAAGACAGGTATATCGTTTTTTTGCGGAAGTGTTTAATCTTAAAAAGGAATATTTGCGCAAGGAATTATCATCTAACAGCAAAGTATATACAGGATTCTCTGTAGGCGGTTTTGATAAGGTTAATTGGCGATTGGGGTATGAAACCGATTACCTATGGTTGGGTAAGGCGGTACGATTTCGTGCCGATATTGTAGGGGTGGAGGCGCTTTTAGCCCCCAAAACATATCATGGTTTTGGGTTTAATTTATCAACTTTGGCTTTATTCTGATAACCACATCAGCGCCTGATTGGATTGAACTTACTTCATTTTGTTTACCAAGGCCATAAGTCCGTCGAAATCGGTATAGCCTAAGGAACGACCAATTACTTGACCCTTTTTAAAGAAAATTACGGTAGGATAGCCTTCCAAGCGGTAACGATCGGCAATGTCCATTTGGGCTTCGGCGTCAACTTTTAATACCGTTACGATATCGGAATGTTTTTCTCTTACTTGTTCTATGAAAGGGGCCATTTTTTTGCAAGGTCCACACCAAGTGGTGTAAAAATCAACCATAACAAGTTTGTCTCCGGCAATGACTTTATCAAATTCAGCCGTTGTGATAGGTTCTCCAGAGTGATTTGACTGTTGGCATTGACTTTGGGTAGCAACGGTAAAGGCAGCAATTAGCAGCACAAATCCAAGGGTTAAGAACTTTTTCATAAGGAATCTATTTAACACAAAGGTACTACGGGAAGTTTGTATATTTTTGAAGAATGGCTGAGGCTCATGAAAATAACGGAATATTGATATCTGTGGTTGTTCCCATTTTTAACGAAGAGATGAACGTTAGGAAGTTGTACAATCGCATCGTTGATACCATGGTTTTAATGGGAAAGCGCTACGAAATTGTCTTCGTAAACGACGGTTCTAGAGATGCTTCAATGTCCATCATTATTTCGATGGCAGAGGAAAATTCATCGGTTAAATATATCGATTTGAGTAGAAATTTTGGTCATCAGATAGCGATAACCGCAGGTATAGAAAATGCTGTTGGTGAGTACATTGTGATAATGGACGGAGATGGACAGGATCCACCGGAATTAATTCCGTCACTTTTTTCAAAGGCGTGTGAAGGGTATGAGGTTGTTTACGCGAAACGTAAAACTCGGCAAGGCGAAACGTGGATGAAGAAGTTAACGGCAAAGGTATTTTATCGGTTGTTATCGAAAATGACCAAGGTGGAAATACCTTTAGATACTGGAGATTTCAGAATGATACATCGTAAAATACAGCGGGTTTTAAAACACATGCCGGAACAGGATAAATATTTACGGGGTCAGATTGCATGGATAGGTTTTAATTCCACTTTTGTAGAATATGATCGTGAGGAAAGGATGGGAGGAGAAACAAAATTTAGCTATTCTAAGATGTTAAAATTTGCCATGGATGGAGTGGTTAGTTTTAGCAGTTGGCCATTGAAATTGGCT
The DNA here is from genome assembly GCA_046048755.1 of Bacteroidota bacterium. Lineage (GTDB taxonomy): Bacteria > Bacteroidota > Bacteroidia > NS11-12g > UBA955 > JAGKXC01. Next base: position 3,013 of record JBJOFM010000137.1, read on the forward strand.
ACAATTTTTGGATTTTCAGTTTCATTGGTAGCATTTGGAATGATTATTTATTCCATTTATCAGAAGTTTTTTGGATACACTATTCAAGGTTGGACTTCATTGCAGATTTCAATTCTGTTTCTTGGTGGCGTGCAACTGATTGGTATGGGTATGTTGGGGGAATACGTGAGTAGAATGAGCGAGAATGTAAAAAACAGACCTACGTATGTTGTGAAGAATAGTAATGTTGCTTCGTTAGAAGATAAAGATTGAGTTGAGAATGCGTAAGTTATCGCGATACTGGGAAGAAGACCGTTTGTTTTTTATCGGTTGGTTTTTTTTGCAATGGGTATTGGGATGGGGTGAGCGTTTAAAACTTGGTCCATTTGGGATGCATCAAGGGGCTCAAGCAGATAGGGCTGGGGTAGCATGGAATTTCTATCATGAGACATTGAATCTATTCCTGCCGAGAGTGATGGAAAATCGAGCAGCGGAAGGGATAGCCGGTATGGAATTTCCTATTATTTCTTATGTTGTTGGTCTTGGGTGGCGAGTATTTGGTTTCCATGATTGGATGTATCGTTTGTTTGTTGGTTTGATTGTTACGGCAGGCTATTGGTGTATTTGGCGATTGTTACGTGAAATTGGAATTATTGGATTGGGGAGAATTGCAATTATTCTCATGCTTTTCGTTTCACCCATTATGGTATTTTATACCTGGAATTTTTTGCCGGACCCTGCTGCGTTGGGATTTGTTTTTATAGGTTTTTATCATTGGTATCGCTGGCGATTAAGGGCAGATGATGAATTGGGATCTAGGGCGATTTGGGTTTGGTTTTTCTTCTCATTAGCTGGATTAATCAAGGTAAGTATGCTAATTCCGTTTTTGTCTTTGATTACTTTGGAATACATTAAATCGGATGTTCTACGTTTTATCCGCGGATTTGGAGGTAAGCAAAAATTGAAGGTAAAGAATACGGAATATGGTGAAACCATTGTTTTGGATGACGGTGAAGACCCATTGGGAGAGGGGCAGAGGTTTGGTTTTCTGCCTGTTTCTGCTTTACGATTAATACTTGTTTATTTAGGGGTAATAATAACCGTTCTTGCTTGGTATGTTTATTCCGCTTGGTTAACTAAGTCTACATGGAACATCCATTTCATTCAAACCATAAATCCGGTTGGGTCTGTGAATGAGTTGGTTGATTTATTAAATTTTGTTGAAAGTGTTTGGCTGGATAGTTTGTTTTTTGGTAGTGCTTTGTTTTGGTTGTTGTTTTTATGGGTATTTTCATTGCTAAGAAAGCAGGGAAATTGGGAGATTTGGGATATACTCAGTGTAATTAATTTTTTTGGTTTTCTGAGTTTCTTTTTACTGTTTTCTAGGCAGTTTCGATTTCATGATTACTATTTATTATCGGGTTGGCCGTTTGTGTTTTTTGCTTTGGTAGTGATTTTTAGAACACAATTATGGCAACGAGCGGTGTTTGTTGGATTTACGGGGATAGTTTCAATATTTTTCTTCGTTTACTATCCTATTCGAGGGATAGGACACTCTTCTAAAATGCTGAGTTATCGCACGGAGCGCGGTAATTATTATTGTCAGAATGTGATTAAAGACGAACAGGGCTTGGCAGATATAGGCTCTTGGTTGAATCAGCGTGGAGATCCAAATTATACAGCGGAGGTTTTGGTTGTTGGCGATCCTTCTCCTTCAACCGCTCTGTATTATTTGCAGCGTAAAGGATTACGACTCGCTCCGGATTTCGATTCGGTTGCTTGTAGAGGCATTTGGAATAAACGATTGATGTTGGAATCAGGCATTTCTGTGGATAGTTTGCGCTGGCAGTGGGAATGGGATTATCGATATGGTAAGCGAAGAAAATTGGATTTTTTAGTTGTTGAAAAAGATTATAGTGATACTTTAGGAATATTCTCCTATGTTATTA
>JBJOFM010000138.1:0-5333 GCA_046048755.1 Bacteroidota bacterium
ATTTAAAATAATTTTTATTAAAATTCTGACCCAATTTATCAATCAATTATCGAAAATTTAATACCGGAATTATCTTTGTATCATGCTCTTGAAAAGCATCAATCACCCATCGGCAGTTAAAACACTATCAATTGAGCAGTTACAGACGCTAGTGGATGAGTTGCGCAATTATATTATCGAAACCATTTTAGAGGTTGGAGGTCATTTTGCTGGCAATTTAGGAGTTGTTGAATTAACCGTTGCTCTTCATCATATCCTAGACTTCAATAATAACGACACATTAATCTGGGATGTTGGACACCAATCTTATGCACACAAATGTTTAACAGGGAGGTATGAGAACCTGCCGTTCATTCGAACGTTTGAAAATATTTCCGGTTTCCCTAAACGCGACGAAAGCACATTCGACCACTTTGGAACAGGACATTCTTCTACATCCATCTCGGCCACGATGGGCATGGCAGTTGCTAATTTAAAAAACAACTCTGTGCATGTTGCTGTTATAGGCGATGGTGCACTTACTGCAGGTCTCGCTTTCGAAGCCTTAAATAACTTATGGAATAGCAATGCCAATGTACTCATTATTCTAAACGATAACAATATGGGAATCGACCCCAACACAGGTGCATTGAATTCCCATCTAAAAAACAACTCAAACAAGTCGATACAATCTTTCATCGAATTTTATGGCTTACCATACCAAGGGCCAATTGATGGACACGATTTAAATTCCTTACTGGAGCAAATTCAACAATGTTACAGGCAAACAGGACCTCGTCTACTGCATGTAAAAACCACCAAAGGGAAAGGCTATCTTCCAGCAGAAAAGGAACAAACCAAATGGCACAGCGCAGCAAAATATGTCAAAGTAGAAACGCCGCCTAATTCAGAATCAAACCTTGCAGCTATTAAATGGCAAGATGTATTTGGTGAAGCGTTAGTGAAAATTTTAACAACTGAAACTGAAGCAGTAGCCATTACCCCTGCTATGCCTTCTTCCTGTGGAATGATGCCCGCCATGGAAAAATTTTCAAATCGGGTTTTCGATGTTGGGATTGCAGAACAACATGCTTTAACCTTTGCTGCCGGTTATGCAACATCAGGAAACAAACCCATTGTTAATATCTATTCATCGTTTTTACAACGTGCCTACGATCAATGGATTCACGACATAGCACTACAGGGATTACCGGTATTATTGTGTATCGATCGAGCCGGCTTAGTGGGAGAAGACGGCCCTACTCATCATGGAGCTTTTGATATTACGTTTTTACGTTGCGTACCGGAAACCATTTTACTTGCCCCTCACACTGGTGTAGAGCTATACAAGCAAATGGTTTGGTCAATGCAACAAAACAAACCCATTGCTATCCGTTATCCTAAAGGGAATATTCCAGATTTGGAAGAATATTTGATGTTTACTCAAGCAGATCAACACATTAATCAATCTAACTATTCTCCATTTAATCCTATATGGATTACTGAAAACAGCAACTCCAAACTGTTGTTAATTACCACAGGTCAAGGTACCCAGCTTGCAAAAGAAGGAAATATGACTAAAAAAGTGGCTCACCTTCATATCAATGCCATACACGCTAATGCCATAGCCTATTTATCCGATTTAACATCCCGATTTGATCACATTATTACCGTAGAAGACGGCAGTATTTTGGGCGGCTGGGGTGCAGGTATTATTCAAGAAATTATTGAGAATGGATGGAAAGGCACCTACCAAAACCTTGGAATACCTCACAAATTCATTCCCCATGGCAGCAATAGCAAACTCTATGATTTATGTGGTTATTCTCCAAATCAAATCGAAAATACTATCAGCAATCATTTAGTAAACTAGGAAGCAAACTCTACGCTATTATCCTTCAAACCGCAATTTGACCCAATTTTCAATTATGCTATTCCCTAGCGGCGTAAGCACACTTTCGGGGTGAAATTGAACCGCATCCCATCCTAGATTAATCGCCGAAATAGCCATCGGCAAACCTTCGCAGGTAGCCGGTATCGAAACACTTTCTAAAGAACGATAATTACTTCTCATTTCTAACTGAATACATAAGGAATGATACCTGCCTACTTCCATGGGTGATTGCAATCCTCGAAATAGCCCGGTGCCATCGTGTTCCAATTTTCTCATCTTCCCATGAATGGCTTCGGGGGCTTCAGATACAGCATATCCTAACATTTCTCCCAAAAGCTGCATCCCCAAACAGATACCTAAAACAGGTATTTCTCCTTTGTACTTCTGAACTAACTGATAAATTCTTGGATAATCGGAGGGCTTCCCGGGACCCGGACCAATTACCAATCCGCTATATCCACTCAAACCACTTGATTTCAATTTATCCCAGCCCTCTTCGTCATCGTAGCGCAATACCTCAACGGCATGCGTTTTCCCAATGATCGATTCTAATAAATGGACAATATTATAAGAAAAACTATCCAACTGATCTAAAAACAACACCGATTTGGCCATAACTATTCAATAGATGTAATTACTAAAACACTCCCCCTTATACACTAAATTTCTTGCTTATGCCCGCTTGAAATTCCTTCAAGTAAAATGGTTCAAAATAGGCTACATCCTCATAATTTTTGCTCGTAAAAGACATAATTGCTAAACGATACAGGTGTCTTACCGATATAAATTCCTCCAATACAATTGATTTCTCGTCAAAAGACAATAATCGACGAACCTTTTCACAGCAATCACCGGTAAATCCAATACAATCTAAAGATTGATTATTAGGAAATTCTTGAGGTAAAATCATTGCCTGAGGAACATTACTTTTCATCGAACCCCTATCAACATAAGTAGCATAAACCTCATCTCTTCGTGCATCGATCATCACCCACACCCCCTGTAATTGACTGTTATTTTCTAATTGCCATTTGCCCAAACCATGCATTCCTGAAATGGCCAATAAGGGCACATTCAAAGTAAAGCACAATCCTTTTGCCAAGCTTGCACCTATCCGTAACCCGGTATAACTGCCAGGTCCTTCATTGATTGCCACGGCTAAAATCCCACCATCCACACCGTTAACGGAAGTAAGAGCATCGGCTACCAAAGTCCCTAAAACCTCTGCATGCGATTGCTTTTCACCATACTGACGATAAAACAACTCATTGCCATTTACATCTATTATCCCTACGGAGGGAAAGCTACCCGATGTCTCTAATACCAAAATCATAACGGTATTTACTTTATGCAAAACTACGTTGTTTTAACGGCGGTTCAACGCTTTTACAACCGCAGGACTTATCTTTGTACTAATACTTATCATGACCAAAGAAGTTTATATCGTTGCTGCAGTTAGAACGCCTATGGGCAGTTTTAATGGATCTTTATCCTCAGTGAGTGCCACCAAATTGGGGGCTACTGCCATCAAAGGCGCCTTAGAAAAATCGGGCATAAACCCTTCGGATGTAAACGAAGTATTTATGGGATGTGTTTTGCAGGCAGGGGTAGGACAGGCTCCAGCTCGCCAGGCTGCTAAATTTGCAGGTTTACCCGATAATGTACCTGCTACTACAATCAATAAGGTTTGTGCGTCCGGATTAAAATCCATTGCACTGGGTGCGCAAAGCATTATGCTAGGTCATAACGATGTTGTTGTTGCCGGTGGAATGGAAAATATGAGCATGGTACCTCACTATTTACCCTCCTCCAGAAACGGGTATAAATATGGTAACATTACAGCATTAGATGGTATCATTACAGACGGTTTGACCGATGTTTACGACAATACTTTGATGGGTGCTTGTGCCGAAATTTGTGCGGCTGACATGAATTTTAGTCGTGAAGAACAAGATAATTACGCCATTGAAAGCTACAAGCGTGCTGCTGCTGCCTGGGAAGCCGGAAAATTCAACGATGAAATTGTACCTGTAACGGTTTCTACCCGTAAAGGCGATGTGGTTATCAACCACGACGAAGAATACAAAAATGTATTTTTCGATAAAATCCCTGGATTGAAGCCCGTTTTCAAAAAGGATGGCACGGTTACAGCTGCTAACGCATCTACAATAAATGATGGTGCAGCAGCCGTAATTTTAGTTAGTGGCGAAAAATTAAAAGAATTAGGTCTTACTCCATTGGCGAAAATTGAAGGTTTTGCCGATGCAGAACAAACCCCAGAATGGTTTACAACCACGCCATCCCTTGCTCTACCCATTGCCGCAAAACGAGCTGGAATTTCGGTGAGTGATTTGGATTTTGTTGAATTAAACGAAGCTTTTTCGGTAGTAGCATTAGCGAATAACAAATTGTTAAATCTTTCAACCGAAAAGGTAAATGTTAACGGAGGGGCCGTAGCATTAGGACATCCATTAGGAGCTTCGGGTGCTAGAATCCTTGTTACCTTAGTCCATGTATTGAAACAAAATAATGGCCAATACGGTGGTGCGGCTATTTGCAACGGCGGCGGCGGCGCTTCTGCCATGGTTGTAAAAAACTGCTAAATAAAATAATCCTAGCAATTGCGCGTTATTGTATTCCCAATGACCCCTAAGTTGCTCAATAATATCGGAACCAATAAATCCTTTAGATTTTGCAATCTGAGGGACTTATTGGTTCTTTTTTTCTTTACAATTACTCAAGTATCATCCGGTAAAAATTCACCTAACCCATATTGGTCGGACATCGAATCTCAACTCATACAGGTTTCTCCCTTAATCATTGCAGGTGAGTCCGATTCTGCCAAATTTGAAGCAGCGGAATGGGTTTTTGCGAAACTTCAAGAGGAGTTAACCAAGCCAGGATCATTTTCGTATGCATTTGATTTACTGAGACATACTACCGTTGCAATAGCTTCACACCCCAACAGCAATGTTCGAATTTTTAGTTTTAATGTAATTCAGAAAAGTGGCGTGTTTGTGCATTATGGAATCATTCAGCGCAAAGGGAAAAGAGAAAATAAAATCTGGGCGCTGAAAGACACAACCTCCGTTTTACCAAAAAATTTCCAAGAACAGACGATTGAAAACCCTCAGTGGGTAGGAGCGCTATATTATCAATTAATCCCAATATCCAAGCCCTACAAAGACCATTACATCGTGATAGGTTTCGATGGCAACAATAAGAATTCAAATCGTTCCTACTTAGATGTATTATGGTTTGAAGAAGGCGAACCCCGATGGGGCAAACCGTTATTTAGAGAGAGTATTGAAGATCCTAGTCCTGAAAATCGATGGATTTGGGAATACCACAAATCCGTTAAAATGCTTCTTCGTTTCGAACCCGAAAAAAACATGATTGTAATGGACGAATTTGGACCTTCCTATCCGCAAGCAAAAGGTAACTTTTTCTTATATATACC
>JBJOFM010000139.1:0-3478 GCA_046048755.1 Bacteroidota bacterium
GTATTAGATGTATTAGCCCAATACGAAGCAAAGGCAACATTTTTCTGTGTTGGAAATAATTTATCCAAGTTTCCGCATGTGGCCAAAGAAATATTAAACCAAGGGCATCATATAGGCAACCACACCTACCAACACAGCAAAGGTTGGATCACAAAAAATACCAATTATTTCAAGGAAATAGAGCAAACTGAGGCGTTAATTGGAGAATTACACATGCAGTGTCAAAAAATCAAATTCCACCATTCTTTATTTCGACCTCCGTACGGAAGAATTTCACCTTCTCAACTTCAATGGGCAAAAAAGAGAAATATTCCGGTGATTATGTGGTCGATGTTAAGTTGTGATTACGATCCTAAACTGAACTGCGAAAAAGCCTTACAGACGCTTCAAAAAAATATTAAACCGGGTAACATTGTGGTCTTTCATGACAGCCAAAAAGCATTCCCACAATTAAAACAACTATTACCGAGGTTTTTAGAATTTCTTGTCCATCAAGGATTTCGAATGCAATTATTGTCTAACCCTCAATTCAATAAATTTTAGAATTGTATGATTCATCTGTTTTTTTGGACTTTTGGGATTGTTGGAGGGCTCTATTTAATTACGCAACTCACCCAATTAGTTTATTTATTTCGATATAAATCACAGCTTGCCGATGAGCCCAAAGAATGGCCCAACATTAGTATTTGGGTTGCAGCTCGAGACGAAGAAGCTACCATTGAACGATGCTTAACCTCATTGCTATCAATGGATTACCCTCGATCTAAGATTCAAATCTTGGTAGGCAATGATCAGAGTAAGGATAAAACTCGAGCCATTGTTGAACGTCTAGCACTAGTTAATTCACAGATTAAACTCGTTGATATTGAAGATAGAGACGATGGTTTAAAAGCTAAAGCCCGGGTTATGGCGCAATTGGACATTCACGCCGATGCGGATTATTATCTTATTACTGATGCGGATGTTTGGGTTAATCCCAATTGGGCAAAAACCATGCTCAGAAGTCTTTGGAAAAAAGCGGATTCTTCTAATGGCGGTAACGATAAAGTTATTGGGGTTTGTAGTGGTACTACCTTGGTAAAATCACCCAATACATGGGGTTGGTTGCAAGAAATAGATTGGAGTTATTTTATGGGATTATTAAATATTATTTCTTATGCGGGAGTACCTGCTACTGCCGTTGGGAATAATATGATTATATCCAAGGAAGCCTATTGGTCTACCGGTGGCTATAGTAAAATTCAATTTAGCATTACCGAAGACTATAAGTTATACAGCGAAGTTTGCAGTCGCGGTTATGGATGGAGTAACGTTATGCATCCGGGCGTTGTGGCTTATTCTGCCGAAACAAAAGGCTTCATTCCTTTACTTCATCAAAGAAAACGCTGGTTGAGCGGTGGTAAAGAATTACCCTGGTATTGGTGGGTTTTATTTGGAATATTTGGCGGATATCATGTATTGGTACCGTTTGCATTACTAATTTTATTCGCCTATCCCGTTACTACATCGAACTTTATCTGGGTTGGTTTACTGATTTTATTCAAGTGGATTTTTCAAAGTTTGCAGATAAATCGTATTTACGAGAATATAAAATCATCCCGCCCTCCTATTTGGAAACTTATTGCCTATGAACCTTTTATTCAATCAATTACATTCTCAACGGCCATATTTTTCCTACTTCCCATTAAAACGATTTGGAAAGGCAGAGCTTACAAAACATGACAAATATCATGGTTATTTAGAATAATTCTAAACTTTATTTGTAACGGTTCTAAATAACATATATCTTTGTACCGTTTATGAAAAGCAACACTTTAATCAACTCCAAAACAAGTAGCAGCCGCACCCTATTATTTTTAAGTATAATTAGCATTTTCTCCAATACTGTAATTGCTCAAAGTACAACGAAAAATAGCAAAGATGTCGTTGTTAATGATACCGCACTTCATATTGAATATTTACCCGAAATCACCTTAGTAGGTAGGGGTGAAAAGAGAGATATTCTCATGTTGCCGGAAGTTGTGGGAACAAAAATCAATGCCGGCAAAAAAAATAGTTTGGTGGTGGTTGAGGAATTGAATACCATCGTTGTAAATAACAACATGCGACAAATCATGGCCAAAGTTCCTGGCATTCATGTTTGGGAAAGCGATGGTTCGGGTATTCAGATTGGTATTGCCACTCGTGGATTAAGTCCAAACAGAAGCTGGGAATTTAATGTTAGACAAAATGGCGCTGATATTTCTTCGGACCCTTATGGTTATCCCGAAGCATACTATAATCCACCGATGCAGGCCGTTCAGAGAATTCAGTTAATTCGAGGCGCCGGATCGCTACAATACGGATCACAATTTGGTGGAATGATTAATTATATCATGAAAGACGGTGCAGACCTAAAAAAACCACTACAGATTGACGCGAACCAAACCATGGGCAGTTTTGGGATGACCAATAGTTTTCTATCGTTGGGTGGTAAGCAAGGCAGAGTAAATTATTTTGCATTTGCCGATACGAGGAAGGCAGATGGCTGGCGGAAAAACTCTCAATACAGCACGCAAACCTATTTTGGATCTATTACCTACCGCATCACCGAAAAATCTCAGATTACGGCAGAATACACTCGATTTAACATGTTATCGCAACAACCAGGTGGATTAAACGAAACCCAATTTTTAGCCGATGCACAACAGAGTTTACGAGCAAGAAACTGGTTTTCAACTCCGTGGCAAACAGGAAATGTAAAATATTTATTGGAAATTAATAAAAATCAACGATTGCAATTGCAAGCTTTTGGAATGCAAGCCGTAAGAAGTAGTGTTGGTTTTATGCAAGGTATTACTACGAAGGATACGATTAACAAATTAACGAACACTTACAATACTAGGGATTTAGCTATCGACAAGTATAAAAACTTTGGAATTGAAGCCTCCTACTTAATCAACTACACTGTTGCTGGTTCTAAACAGACATTAAGTACTGGAATTAGAGCCTTTAACAGTGAAACCCAACGCTTTCAAAAAGGAATCGGGTCGGTGGGATCGGATGCCAACTTTAATAACCAAGTAGCTAAATTCCCCACAGAACTGCAATTTAATACCCTTAATTATGCTTGGTTTGCGGAACAAGTTATTCGAATCGGAAAAAGTTTAACAATTATTCCTGGGGTCAGGGCCGAAAACATTCAGTCCGAAGTAAGCGGTAGATTAAGCTTTAATAGCGCTGGAGAAGCCGTTAAGGTTGTTTCCGCCCCCATCAATCGCAGTTTCTTTATCGGAGGAATTGCCTCAGAATATCATTTCAAAAACGGATTGGAAATGTATGGGAATTTTACTCAAGCTTATAGACCCATTTTATTTTCCGACATGCAAGCAACTCCTGGAATCGAAGCGGTAGATGCAAACATGAAAGACGCCACTGGTTTTAACAGCGATTTAGGTGTACGCGGACGATTTGGCAATTGGCTTTATGTTGACGGAAG
>JBJOFM010000140.1:0-3015 GCA_046048755.1 Bacteroidota bacterium
TTCAAACGTATTTTCACCAATGGCGCCAATTTGGTTCAGATCGACAATGCCCAGCGGATTTTGATTCCCAAAAAGTTATTGGAGTATGCCTCGTTGCAAGACGAAGTTGTGCTCGTGGCCAACGGAAACAAAATCGAAATCTGGGATCAAGCATTGTACAACTCTGAACTCAATGTGGACCCCGCCGAATTGTCGGAGTTAGCCAAACTGTTCCACCAACAGAAAAACCAAGGGTAAAGAATCGCATGTGCTGGCAACCTCTGTTTGCCTATGTACCACTACCACGAACCCGTTTTATTGCAACCCAGCGTTGATGCCCTGGTTACCAACCCGGATGGCACCTACGTAGACGTTACCTTCGGCGGTGGCGGTCACAGTAGAGAGATACTTTCTCGTCTTTCCGATAACGGTAGGCTTATTGCTTTTGATCAAGACGAAGATGCGCTAGCGAATCGCATAGACGATCCCCGATTTACGCTGGTTAACCACAATTTTTCGCACTTACAGGCGTATTTGCAATACTTGAATGCAATTCCCGTGCATGGAATATTGGCCGATTTAGGAATTTCATCGCATCAAATTGACGTAGATAATCGCGGCTTTGCTCATCGACTTAATGGGCCACTGGACATGAGAATGTCACAGCAAAGTACCATTACCGCTGCTTCCTTACTGAATCAAAGTCCATTGGAAGAATTAATCAAAATCTTCCGCAATTATGGCGAGATCCCCAATGCAGGAAAGTTGGCTCAAACCATCGTTAATGCAAGAAAAGGTGAATCTTTTAGCACCATAGAACAATTCAAGCTACAAATTAACAGTTGCACGCCAAAGGCAACCCCCGCCAAGTATTTGTCGCAAGTATTTCAAGCCCTCCGAATAGCCGTAAACAAAGAAATGGAAGTGCTTGAAACCTTTTTGCGCGATGCAGAACACTGCATTGCCCCAGCTGGTAGACTTGTGGTAATATCCTACCACTCCTTGGAAGACCGATTGGTAAAACACCTATTTCAAACTGGAAATACCGAAGGAAAAAGACATACCAACCTGTATGGAGGTATTGACAAACCCTTTGATGCTCAGCCCAATAAGGCCATTGTTCCCACGGAAGCTGAAATAGAAAGAAATAAACGAGCGCGAAGCGCCAAAATGAGAATTGGAGTACGTAACCCATGGAAAACAAACAACCCATAAATCCATTCAATCAACCTTTAGCGGATAATTCCACAGCTAATACAACCAACCCTGTTGTTGCCGGGTTGAGCGATGCTGCATCCCCTGGGAATGGGAATTCTAGCACCACAGTAAAGGGGACAGATTCATCGGTTACAGGTAAAAATTCGAAAGATTCCGTGAACCAAGGAAGCAACGAAGCCGATAAATCATCATCCAACAACCAAAACTATAACAGCCCCTCCCGGAGAAGTTGGTTACTGTTTGGTATTACCTGCTTTTTGTTGATGTTGATATATATATACAACTCGGGTCACGCCAATAAAGGGTTACGCACCAAAGAAAAATTATCCAAAGAATTGAAAGAGCTCAACTCAGAAAGCATTTCGTTGGAAAGCCAAATCACCAATGCATCCACGCAATCGGCATTAACCCAACGATTGGAGGGAACAGGTTTAAAAGAAATCACTACGCCACCTACCAAGTTGGTTAAAAAGAAAAAAGACGAATGAGCAGTCCAAAGGTAAATACCCGCAAATCTATTTTAGTACGCGCATACATTGCCGTGGCTCTTATCTTGGTATTTGCTTTATACCTTGTCTTTGGTATCGCAAAATTGCAATTTGGGAAAACCGGTGAGTTTGCACAAGCAAGAAAAAATCAAAGTACCCGAGTTAAAGAAATTATAGCCTTGCGTGGCAATATTTATGCCGCCGATGGGTCGCTACTGGCTACTTCTGTCCCACGCTATGATATTAACATGGACCCCAACGCGGATGGTCTAACAAAAAAACTTTTCGATGAAAAAATCGACAGTTTCTCTGCATTATTAGCCTTACACTTCAATAGCAAATACAAAACCGCTTCCGATTGGCGCAATTTTATCAGTCAGCAACGCAAGAAAAAATCAAGATACATCAGTATCGCAAAGGACGTTGGATTTGAACAAGTAAAAAAAGTAAAGACTTGGCCCATTGCCCGAGAGGGGAAATTTGTTGGTGGAATATGGTTTGACGAAAAAGGCAAACGCATGTATTTCATGGGAGACCTCGCCAAAAGAACCATTGGAAGATCGGAAAATGGAACACAAGTAGGATTAGAAGGTGCATTTGACACCTTGCTGCGCGGTAAAAACGGCAAACAACTACAACAGCGTATGCCAGGTGGTATTTGGAGACCGCTACCCACGGGAAATCAATCTACCCCAGTGAATGGAGCAGATATCGTTACCACCTTGGACGTTCGAATTCAAGACATCACACAATACAGTTTATTGAAAGGCTTGCAAGAAGTAGAGGCCCATCACGGCTGTGCGGTGGTTATGGAAACCAAAACTGGAGCCATTAAAGCCATGGCAAATCTCAAACGAGGAACCGATGGACAATATTATGAATCCCAGAATTATGCCGTGGATGAATTTACAGAGCCAGGTTCCACGTTCAAAGTGCTAGCCGCAATTTCTCTATTGGAAGATAAGAAAGTTACCTTAACCGATAGCATTAATAACGAGTGGGGGAAATGGAAATACTACGACTTGGATTTGGTAGATGCGGTTACGCCGAAAAAGAAGTTTTATACGCTGGCCGAATGTTTACAAAATTCTTCCAATGTAGGCACCGCAAAATTTGTATTACAACATTATAAATCAGACCCCGAAGACTTCACCGATCACGCAGTAAAACTGGGATTGCACATGAAACCCAATTTCGACATTCCATCGTCTAACTTCCCAACTATTAAAACCCCGGAGAGCAGCGATTGGTCGGCCATCTCATTACCCTCCATGAGCATCGGGTATTATGCAAGAATATCACCATTACAGTTATTGATGCTGTACAATAC
>JBJOFM010000141.1:0-3370 GCA_046048755.1 Bacteroidota bacterium
GTGGTTTTAATGGCCATGGCGATAGGAGTGATTTGGGGGATACTTACAAAAAAGATTAATGGAATGATTGCCGGGATTGCTTGCATTGTTTTGGTGGGCTATGATATGTTGGGGGTTTCTAAGCGATATTTAACGGAGGAAAACTGGGAGGTAGTAGAAGAGGAAGAAGCTATTATGCCAACGCCAGGGGATGATGCGATTTTGAAAATGAATAAAGATGGCAAACGTGTAATTGATTACCGCGCGGGAATTAACCGAGCATTTAACGACAATACATTGGGAGCGTTTCATCGCAGCATCGGCGGATATCATCCGGCGAAAATGAGCAGATACCAAGACGTGATTTCTTATTGCATTGGATCAACAGGTCCTACTGGATCTGGCGATTTGATGAATAACAATGCCTTGGACATGTTGAATTGCGGGTATATTTTAGGAATCACCGAGGATAACAAACAGGAAATTCCTGTAGAACGACCCACCGCCATGGGCCATGCTTGGTTTGTAGATTCTGTGGTTAAGTCCGCTTCGGCCAAGCAAGCTTTGCTCGATATAAATTCAAAAAACATTCGCAGAAATGCAATTTTTGATCCTGCTTCTGAAGCACCAGGAACTTTGGCATTTGCTAAAGATAGTTCGGCAAAAATTACTAGATTATCCTATACCAACGATAGCATTGAGTATGTAAGTAATAATGCTTCCGAAGGACTTGCAGTGTTTAGCGAAATCTATTACAACCAAAAAAATGGGGCTTGGAAAGTGTTTGTGGATGGGAAAGAAACTAAGTCGTATAGAGCTAATTATGTGTTAAGAAGCGCTATCATTCCTGCGGGTAAGCATACGATCAAGTGGGTGTATGTTCCAGAGGATCGCAGTTTATTAGTTACGATGGAGGCTGGAGCGTCGTTTGCAATTTTGTTGCTTTTGATAGCCCCCTTTATCTTGAAATTGTTGAATAAATAAACGTTTTTGGATCCGTTAATTAGTGTTATTACCATCAATTACAACAATAAGTTGGGATTGATAAGAACTGCCGAGAGTGTGTTATGTCAGACATATAGAAAACACATAGAATGGGTAGTTGTGGATGGCGGTAGCACGGATGGATCTCTTGAGTATTTGCGTTCTCAGGAAGCCCAAATTGATGTGTTAGTATCGGAACCGGATAAAGGTATTTACGATGCGATGAACAAGGGGTATGGATTATCTACGGGTAATTATTTATTGTTTTTGAATTCGGGGGATTCATTTCATGCCCCCGGTGTAATGGCTTCCATCGTGGGTTTTATCAACGAATACAAGCATATTCATGCGGGTAAAGAACCTGAAGCCTTGTTTGGAGATACCCAATTTGTAACACCCACCGGGGAGCCCATAGGATTAATTTCTCGATTAAAACCCCAGCCGTTTCCATCGTCGTTAACGTACAAGAGTTTCCGATTTGGAATGAATATTTGTCATCAAAGCTTGTTGCTGCATCGCGAAGTTTTTGTGCCATTCAATGCGGAAATGTACCGATTGGCGGCCGATGTGGATTCAATTATCGCTTCGTTGAAGCGATTGTCGGTGCCGGGTTTAAATTTAGGGATAGTAGTGAGTGATTTTGAGGTAGGCGGCAGCAGTTATCAGCATACGAAATCGGCTTGGAAGGAGCGATTTTCTATATTGAGTAATCATTATGGATTGGTTTCAAATTGCATCAATCACGGGTGGATTTTAATTCGAAGGGCGTTGTTTTCATTGAAGTTATATAAGCCATAGTTATGAGTAATACGGAGAGGGTTGATAAATCCTTATTTGAAGAGGAACATTATCTGGGTAAACCTGCGGATGCCAATGACTTATTGGTACGGAGGAGGATTGCTTTGTTGGAGGAATTTTCGCCTTTCTGGCAGGGAGAAAATCTGCTTGAAATTGGTTGTGGGAATGGCAATACTGTTCTTCCTTTATCCAAGAAATTTACCCATAGCGTTGGTTTAGAGTATGCCGATGTTCATCAAAAAGATTTTGATTTTTTACGTAAACAATTGGGTGTAACCAACAGTAAGTTTGAAACTTGGGATATATTATCTGGTCCATATCGATTTGGTGAAAATTTGAAAGAAGATGGGGCGGCTTTAGAAGAAGCTCACAGTGAATTTTCTTCGGCCGATCAAACAAGTGAGAAAATCTCCATAGATGATAAAAATTTGGCCGATAGGTTAATTAGTTTTGAAGTTATTGAGCATTTACCCAGTGAAGATGGTGTTAGAAACTACGCAGAATCTTTAAAAATGGGTGGTATTGCAGCGATTTCCGTTCCTAATAAATGGTGGATTTTTGAGACACACGGGGCCAATTTGCCATTGTTACCTTGGAATCGTGTTCCATTTTTTAGTTGGTTACCAAGACCATTGCACGAGCGTTGGGCTCATGCGCGTATTTATACACGGAAAAGAATAATCCAATTATTGGAAAAACACGGATTTGAAATTTTGAAGGTGCAATACGTTACGGCTCCTATGGATGTGGTAAAATGGAAGCCACTGCAATCTTTTCTAAGAAATTGGGTATTTCGTGGAAATTCCACGTCTAATCCATTTAAAGCTGTTAGCATATTAGTATTTTGCAAGCGAATTCGGTAAGACTCTTTTTAATACAAGTTACCTATTTGATTTTGAACATTTTAATTTAAGCATCGTTATGAAACTTTATAATAAATTATTTTTGGTAGGGGCAACATTCGCCACTATCGCTGCTGTATCGGCTCAAAGTAAACCCGATAAGCATTGGTATCACAGCAAACCCAGTAAGAAGAATATGGGTATTTCTTTGTCGGAAGCGTATGGTATGGGAATTCCTTCGAAGAAAACCATCGTTGTGGCTGTTATTGACGGAGGTACCGATATCAATCACCCGGACTTAAAAAGTATTATTTGGCATAATCCAGGGGAAATTCCTTTTAACAATATTGATGATGATAAGAATGGTTACGTTGATGATACCGTAGGGTGGAATTTTATTGGAGGTGCTGATGGAAAAATGGTTAGCAAAGACAATTTAGAGGCTACACGAGTATTCAAAAAATTAAAGGACAAGTTTGCAGGCATGACGGAAGAACAGATTGCTGCTCAACCTGAAGGCGCATTGTACGAGAAGTTGAAAAGTGATATCGGAATGAAATCGGCCATGTATAAATCTATTTTCGAAACCTATAAAGAGTTAGATAAGAATTGGACAGATATCGCAGTGAAGACCGGCAAAATAAACCCTTCCGCTGCTGATATTGAAGCGATGCCAGTTTCTGCGGAACAAGAGAAATACAAAGCATCTTTAGTAAAAGCAATGAAAATATCTGGATCATTCTTGTCGTTGAAGAAAGAATTGAAAT
>JBJOFM010000142.1:0-7587 GCA_046048755.1 Bacteroidota bacterium
TCTTT
This sequence comes from Bacteroidota bacterium, assembly GCA_046048755.1. Taxonomy (GTDB): domain Bacteria; phylum Bacteroidota; class Bacteroidia; order NS11-12g; family UBA955; genus JAGKXC01. The sequence goes on from JBJOFM010000142.1 coordinate 6, forward strand.
GGTGAACGCATTGGTGTTGCATTGGAGTGCTTTGGGTAAAAAGACCGCCATCGTGGCTGTTGATCCCAGTTCACCGTTCAATTTCGGATCCCTATTGGGAGATAGACTCCGCATGCCCGGCCTTTTCCTGCACGAAAATGTCTATATCCGCAGTGTTTCGGCCCGTGGTTCTTTAGGTGGATTAAGTACGGCAATTATTGAAATAATGGATGTGCTTAAGCATGCGCCCTTTGATTTTATCGTAGTTGAAACGGTAGGCGTTGGCCAGAGCGAAATCGAAATCGCAGGTATCGCCGATACTACGGTGGTAGTGAGTGTTCCTGAAAGTGGTGATGATGTACAAACGCTGAAGAGCGGAATTATGGAAATTGCCGATGTTTTTGTGGTAAATAAAAGCGACCGAGATGGCGCGGAAACCTTTGCCAACCACCTTCGACAATTAGCGCATTCTACCGCCACCAACGCATGGGAAAAGCCCGTAATCGCAACGGTAGCCACTACAGGTCAAGGCATCCAAGAATTGAGTGATTCCATCTTCAAACACAGCCAAATTGCCAGCAAACAAGACCGGTACGTGCAGTTGCAGACGGAGAAAGTAATCAAACTCATTCAACGGGAACAGCTAAAAAAAATACCCGCCGAAGCGATTGCCGATTTAATACGAAAGGAATTATTGGAGAAGGGCACTTGCAATATTCATCGCATCGCCCAACACTATCAACGCAATACCTGAAACTTCTGCGCCACACCGTTCACGGTAAAGGAATAAATCCCACTGGAGAATTTACCGGTGTTTAGCGTTATCACATCGGAATTCATGGTCCCTGATGCTATTTGCTGACCCGAAGCATTGTAGATAATCCACGGTTTTCCCATCAGTTTGGCGGATCCTGAAACTTTCAATTCGTCCGATACTGGATTGGGTGAAAGCACAACATCCAAGCCCTTATTGATGGATTTTACCGATAACAAATCGGTTAATACCACACCGCAATTTTGAGAATACCCTATCCACTTGCTATCGTAATCCACAAATGCACGGTTGTTAATCACAGTGCCGTTGGATAACGGATTTAATAATTCCAACTGATATTCAACGAAACCAACCGCTTTGGAAGGATTAGCTTCAAAAATCGCCAAATTAGCATCCGGGAAATCTACCACTAAGACTCTGCCCTGTTGGATACTCAATTTGGTATTCAACGGATAAAATCCGGTTACATTTACACGCATCAAGGGCAATTTCGCATCCAAGGTATCAAAGAGAACCGCGCGCTGCACCATTTGGTTTCCTACATTGGCAAAATCAACGCGGTACTTCCACTTAGTATTTCGGAAATCCACCTTGCTACCTTCCAAACTGTTCTTGGTAACGGCCGCTTTTCCTACCCTTCTGCTTAAGCCCAAAGACACGGAATCTTTGTTGTCCAATTTATCTGCATCACCTGTAGACAACAAAGTCCCGGTGTACGCATGAATATAATAATCGTCGGTTAAGCCTGCATTGGTAGGCAAATCAAACGTTACCTCCCAGATGGTTTCGGCGAAAGGCTTCAACCCAGTAAGTGTGTAGGTGGCTTCGTTTGCGGAATAGTTATCTGCCGGCGGATTGCTTTGAAAATTAACCAATTCTAACGCATGTTTTAGTTGCAAAGTTCCCGAAGTGAGCGCCATTCCCCCGTGATTTTTCACCGATATTAACGCCGTTACCTGCTCTCCAGGTTTGGTCTCCGATGGAACGATTCCCAAAGTCTTCACTTCTACATCCACGATGCTCGGAAGTTGGTAATACCCTAAAGTAAGCGAACTGTAAATGCCTTCTCTGATTCTCGCCGATGAGTTTCCTATACAATTGCTAATCAAGTGTTTTCCAGGGTTCAATTGCACCGTGTAATCCCCTGCGGGTAGTGCTACAGAAAATCTTCCAGAACTATCGGTGAGGGCGAAATAAGAAATACCGGTTACTTTGTTCATTAATCGAACCATAACCCTTCTTAATCCGATTTCATTATCGTCTTTGATGCAATTGGTATTCACATCGTAGTACACATCGCCAAACAGATTTCCAGCCTGAGATTCTATTTTGGAAAAATTGCGAATTCCTGTGTTGGATTCCATGAAATCACCCCAAATAAACGCTTCCGTACCTCGCTGTCCCAAAGTGAATGTACCGGAAATCTTATTACCCGTAAGCTGCAACTTGGTGCCGTTGTACGTTAACAGGGCGGTACCCGATCCATTTTTCACAAAACTACCGCCAATCAGCAACTGCTTGCCCGATCCGGCGATGGTGGTAGGACTAAAGATACTGAACGAGTCATCCTCGATTGGACTACCCCAAGTGCCCTGAAATACATTTACTTCTCGTTTTCCAAGACTGTTATATCCGATAGCGGCTAACTTGCCGTCATAGGCAGCCAATTCCGTAACTTCTCCATCAAATGGACTACCAATGCCACCCCAACCTCCGTTGGCTGCGGTGTAATACGCGATGTTACCCGTCTGAGTACCGCAAAACTTGGTGAAATCACCTGCGATGTAGAGTCTATTCCCCGAAACAGCTAAAGAACGAATCACCCCGTCTGTACCTTGCTGGGTGCCACTATTTCCTAAATACGACCATTTATTACCGTCAAATGCGGCGATATTTTGCACCAAGGTACCGTCTAAGGTATTGGAGAAAAGTCCTGCTACAATCAATTTATCATCAAATACCGTCATGGAAATGATACCGTTGTTTCGGGTATCTACCACACCGGTCTCAGGCACCCAATATTGTCCGGTCCATTTGTATAAATGACTGATGGCTACATCGGCATCACGCACCGCGTTGGCAATGTAAGCCGCTGCATAAATGGTATCGCGATACAAGGCGATCGAATGGAAATTATACGTACCGCTGGTGGTGGTTACCGGTGGTGGCGTGGTTAATCCTGGATAATATTTCCAATAGACACCGTTCCAACGGGCTAAGGTGAAATCATTGTTGTCTGGGGTTGAAATCTCGTCGAACAAGGCCAAGTAATCGTTTCCGGAGGCAAACGATGCTACAACCTTACCCGGCAACGCCGGGCCCATAGGTTGCAGCACCTGAGCCTTCGTTAAACTGCTCAGAAGAAACATTCCTACGATGACCGTTAAGAACCTCATTCTTTGCAAGTTATTCCATATGAAACGATTTTTTCTCACTTTTTCTAATTTTAATCGATTTTAAACGAATAATACAACGTGACCCCAGAACTCCACCCTCTGGTCTGCACTGGGCTGTTGGCTGTATTCATTGAATTTAAAACACCTTGCGCATTCAGTTTAGCACCAATTGCGTGCTTGTAACTGAGTCGCTTTTGAATCCCTGCAGCCACCCGTGCACTCATTACCCAAGCACGGTAATTCACCGCATCCATGGGCTTTAGCAACAACGTTTGGTAATCCAAGGTTTGTGCACCGGTACTTAGCTGAATCCAATTGGGTTGCAGCACAGCTTCGGGCGTGAAGAATAAACTTTTCGATTGGCCGATAGGGAGATAACCCGTCCAACCCATGGGAACCGATAAAAAGCTATAATTAACTACTCCGTTATATTTCACTTCGGGGCCTAAACCCAAATAACCAAAGATGGGATAATTGCCATACGCATCCGGTGTTTGACCCGCAGATACCACCGCCGGCATGCTGTCGCGGAAATTGAAATTCTGTCCAACTTTGTTTTGCGCATAAGCAATCCCCACTTTCACACTGCTGTTTTTGGAGATAAACATATTCACCGCCAACTGAAATCTCGCAGCACTTAAGGCCGTTTCGCCGTTGCGCATCTGTTCTGTGTAATTTTTGTGAACGTACTGAGACAAATCATTGGCCGTGCGATACGTTAACCCCGTTTGGTTTTGGTCGGCCGATACCTCTATCCACCATTTGTCCAAATCCAGGGCATGGGATAATTGCGACAGCGAACCCGCGCTCAACGGACTATTTTCAAATTCTTTATTGAGTTTTGCTAAATCCAATTGCGCTAAAGCAAAATCAGTTGGTAATTCCACTGCCTGTAATTCAAATCCGGCCGCATCCAACATCCAAGCCATTCCGGAATTGTTGGAATTATGCACATCCGCTACTGAAACCGGAACCATTTCTACCACCATAGAAGGTAGTTGAATGTCCGATTCATTAACAGTTTTAGAGGCAGACGCTATTACTTCGGACGCTGCCGTTATTTCATTTTCAATACCCGGTTTAACCGCTGAAACCGATTTTGGATTGTTGGAAGCAGCGTTTTGTATCTTGGGTGTAGTTATTGCCGATGTTTCTATTTGCGGAGCATTCGTATTGGATTGGGTAGCAGCGGATGACTGTTCCGCTTCATTTATCTGCTCATCATTTATCTGCTCATCAGAAACCGCTGGTTTTGATACCTCAACTTCTTTGGCAACTACCGGTTCTGTATTCTTTACTGATTTATCCGCAACACCAAACCAAGCGATAACCGCTGAAAAAACAAGAAGAACGCCGGCAGCGATACTATACCATATGAAACTTTTGCCCCGGCGTTCTTTTCGATCCAATGCGTTTTCAAACATCTCCCAAGGCGCAGGCACCAACCCCTGCGTGTCTTCCCCAGAAGAAATTTGGTCTTTCAACCAATGATCGATATGTTTTTTACTGTTTTCCAGTGTTGTTTTTTCTTAGTTCTACGATCTCTTTTAGCATCTTCCTCGCCCTGCTCAACATACTCTTGGTGTTGCTCTCCGTAGTTTGTAAGGCTTGTGCGATTTCTTTGTGCGACAACCCTTCCACGGCATAAGCATTCAACACCAAACGGTACTTTTCGGGAATCTCTTGCAAACACTGCATCACCTCGGAATAGGTCATGGGTTCGTCTGAGATTTCGTACACCGAATCTTCTTCGGCTACTTCGGCTTCCGATTTATCGATATCCAACCAAATCGGTCCCCGCTGTTTTTTTCGGTAGGCCGATAAGGCTTGATTGATAAATAATCGGGTAAGCCATCCCTCCAATTGCGCGCTGTTTTTTAGCGATTCTATGCTGTCAAAGACCTTCATGAATCCATCTTGTAACAAGTCTTGAGCCTCTTGAGGATTGTTGCTGTAACGTCTGCAGAACACCAGCATTTTTGTTGCATATTTCTCGTACAACGCTCGCTGAGCCTGCCTGTCTTTGCGAACACAACCCGCTATGATTTCCTCATTTGTTAACAAGTAGATTCGATTTAATGACGCACAATGGTGGAAAGGTTGCAAATAAAAATGTAAAATTGTGAAGATTATCCGCAAACATTGGCAGTGGCCTGTATTTAAGGCAGCTTCCAAATCGGTAATTCATTGAAAAATAAACCACTACCATGCAATTCCAACCCAACGACTTATCCGCTACCGAACTACTGAATCTTTATCGAGGGTTACTCAAACCCCGAATGATTGAAGAGAAGATGTTGGTATTGCTTCGACAAGGAAAGGTTGGAAAATGGTTCAGCGGCATCGGTCAAGAGGCAATTTCTGTGGGGACCACCATGGCCCTTGAGCCCGACGAATACATACTCCCCTTGCACCGAAACCTGGGTGTTTTTACCACCCGGTCCATGCCCTTCGCCCGATTATTCGCCCAATGGCAAGGCAAAAAAAGCGGTTATTCCAAGGGAAGAGAACGGAGCTTTCATTTTGGCAACAACGAGTATTCCATCGTGGGAATGATCTCCCACCTCGGTGCCATGTTGGGGGTCGCCAACGGAATCGCCCTAACCCACCTGCTCCACAAACGAGAAAAAGTTACCGTGGTTTTTTCTGGCGATGGCGGTACCTCCGAAGGCGATTTCCACGAAGCGCTAAACGTGGCCGCCGTATGGCAACTGCCCGTTATATTTTTAATTGAAAACAACGGATACGGCCTCAGCACCCCCTCCAACGAACAGTTTCGGTGCAAGCAATTCATCGACAAAGGCATAGGTTACGGCATGGAAGCGGTTCAGGTAGACGGCAACAACATCTTGGAAATGTACGAAGCCGTTAATAACCTCGCCACCTCCATCCGCAAACAGCCAAGACCCGTTATATTAGAATGCATCACGTTCCGGATGCGCGGACACGAAGAAGCTTCCGGAGTTAAATACGTTCCCCCGCATTTGTTTGAAGAATGGGGCAAGAAAGATCCCGTGGTTAACTTCGAAAATTTCTTGCTGTCCAACCAAGTACTTACCCCCGCCATCATCGAACAATTTCGTACCGAAATCGCCCAAGAAATTGAATTGGGTTTGGAAGAAGTTTTCGCCGAAGAGGAAGTTGTGCCCAACTTGGAGGAGGAATTGGCCGATATCTATGCACCCTACCCCAGCGATTTTCCATCCGAAATCCCCAGCCACCCGCCTACGGACACAGGGCAAAAAGAATTGCGTTTGATCGATGCCATCCGCGAAGGTCTCTGGCAAGGCATGGAAAAACATTCCAATTTGGTGATTATGGGTCAAGACGTGGCGGAATACGGAGGCGTGTTTAAGATCACCGAAGGATTTTTAGAGAAATTTGGGAAAGCCCGGGTGAGAAACACTCCCATTACCGAAAGTTCCATTGTAGGTGCCGGATACGGACTGTCAATAGCCGGCATGAAAGCGGTGGTGGAAATGCAATTTGCCGATTTCGTCACTTGCGGTTTTAATCAGATTGTAAACAACTTGGCCAAAAGCCATTACCGTTGGGGGCAAGCCGCCGATGTGGTAGTGCGCATGCCAACCGGCGCAGGTGTTCAAGCAGGACCCTTCCATTCCCAAAGTACCGAGGCCTGGTTTTACCACGTTCCCGGACTCAAAATATATTACCCATCCAATCCGGCCGATGCAAAAGGATTGCTGCTTCGCGCCTTGGAAGACCCCAATCCGGTGTTGTTTTTTGAACATAAATACCTGTACCGAAGCATCAGCGGAAACGTACCTGCATCGCCCTACCTTATCGATGAAGCCAAAGCCACCGTGCACCACCTCGGCAGCGATTGCACCATTGTCACCTACGGTTGGGGCGTACATAAAGCGTTGGAAATCTGCAAAGAACAGTCCATCGGAGCCCGAATTGTGGATTTGAGGACCCTGTTGCCTTGGGATCAAGAAACCGTGCTGGCGCAGGTGAAAGAAACCGGAAAAGTCTTAGTACTTACCGAAGATACCCTTACCGGGAGCATCGCTTCCGATATCGCCGCATGGATTTCCGAACACGCCTTCCAATATTTGGATGCGCCGGTAAAACGCGTGGGGAGTTTGGATACCGCCGTTCCTTTGGCCAAATCCTTGGAAGATCATTTTCTGCCTTGGAACCGATTGACATCTGCCTTGCAAGAATTAATCGAATTTTAATATCCGATGAAGTCCGCGGAGTCCACCGAAGAAAACCCCGAATACCTGCTGGCGTCGCAATTTGTTAACGATACCCATCGGTCTGTATTTCTCACCGGTAAAGCGGGTACAGGTAAAACTACGTTTTTGCGAAAACTCCTGAAGGAAACCGGCAAAAAAACCGTGGTGGTAGCGCCTACGGGGGTGGCGGCCATCAACGCCGGCGGTAGCACCATTCACAGCTTGTTTGG
>JBJOFM010000143.1:0-2669 GCA_046048755.1 Bacteroidota bacterium
TGTAAATTCGGAGTAAATTAAAAACTATGCGTCACCAAGTTACCATCAAAGACATTGCCAAGCAGTTGAATGTGTCGGTTGCAACCGTTTCGCGTGCTTTACGTGATTTGCCGGATATTCATCCGGATACGAAGAAGGCCGTCTTGGATTTAGCTGCCGAATTGGATTATCAGCCCAATGTATTGGCTGCTAGTTTGGTCAAGAGCAAAACGAAAACCATTGGTTTGATCGTACCAGATTTAGGATATTACTTTTTTTCGACTGTGGTAAAGGCGATTGAATTAGAGGCGATTAAAGCAGGATATAGTATTTTGATTACCCAGACTCAAGAGTCATTTGAGCGGGAATTAATTAATATTCAGAATCTTTCACGAAGTCAAGTGGAGGGAATTATTATTTCCTTGTCGCGGGAAACGGTGAATTTAGATCATATTACGCGATTGCAGCGTCGTGGAATTCCATTGGTGTTTTTTGATCGGGATAGCGATGAGATCCATGCATCCAAAGTGATGGTGGATAATGAGCAATCTGCTTATGAGGCTGTAAAGCACTTATTAGAAAATGGTTGTAAGCGTATCGCATTTTTAGCCGGTCCGAAGAGTGTATCTGTGAGTAATCAACGCCGTTTAGGCTATTTACGAGCCTTATCTGAGGCGGGTATTCAGGAAGATTCCTCATTGATTATTCATTCGGATTATTTTCAGGATACGGCCACTTCTCAAACACATCAATTGATGACAAGCCCGAATCCGCCGGATGGAATTTTGGTTGTTTCGGATCGATTGGCACTTGGTGTTTTGGTGGGAATGCGTGAGTTAAAGGTACGTGTGCCTGAGGATGTTAAAATTGTGAGTTTCAATAATGAGCCTATTTGTGATGTTGTTTCACCCACCATCTCATCGGTTGCCCAACCTCTTGAAGATATAGGCAAATTAGCCTTAAAGCTTCTTCTCGATCAAATTGAGGGTCGTACTGAAGTAGGGGAGCCTGTTATTGAGGTATTGAAGACACAATTGGTTATTCGCGAATCTTCTGTTTCGCCCAATTAACGAACGATTTTCAACGATTTTTCTTGGCCATTCCATAGAACTAGAAGGATGTAAGCACCTTGGGCTAACTCATTGATTATTTCGTCGGTCAAATTTCCTTTTTGGTTGTATTCTTTGATCAATTGTCCGGAAGTATTATAAATTTTGAGCTCATCAAAGGGTATTTGACGCGATTCTAAGGTGCCTAGTGGGGCGTTGACCGTTACATTAAACTTCTCAGTAAAACATTTTTGGGGATCATTCACTTGGAATGTGGTACTCGCTGTCGGGGCAACCGTAATTTTAGAACCAGTTTGGTTGGTTGACCAATTGTATTGACCTATCCAAGAGGCAACTATTTCGGTCGATTTCCCATAATCAATCGTTAGGTTAGTTATGGGTTTTAAATTTAGATTTTTGAAGACGGTAAATTTATCTAAAATATCACCATTGGTGTCTAGAAATTTAGCATCTAAACGATTGTTCTCAATTTCTACAAAGAATGAGCCATTTACGGACGCATTCGAATAATACATGGCTTTGTGGGGAAAATCACTTAATGGATTTTTAGTTCCTCCGCCTACACCATTTACCACGTATATTGTTCCATTGGGATTTACGCTGTTACCATCGAACAGATAAGGACATGAATTTTCCTCTCCATTGTATTTTCCAGAGGTAGATTGTGGGTTGTGTATTTTTGGATCAAACGTATCTGATGTGCCGGTATGTCCGACTAATGGTTTTGATCTTTCATACACATGGCTATGACCTGTGAGAACGAGGTCAACTTTATATTTATCGAAAATGGGAACCAACATATTTCGAAGGTTAACTAAAGGAGCATTGTATTGATTATTATAAGCCACATTAGCGTTTCTTGCATCTGAATCATAGCTTCCTTTTGTGTACAGAGGGTAATGGAAGTAAACAACAGTCCAATCTTGTTTATTGGCTTTTAAGTCATTGATTAACCAATTTAATTGTTCGCTAGGGCCGTCAAAAAGCCGTTGTCCATCTTTTCCCCAAGCGTGTGAGTCAAGGCAAATAAAATGAACATTTCCGTAATCATAAGAATAATATGCTTCTGAGTTTGACGGAACTCCGCTCAGTTCGGCATTTTTTGGTAAGCTGAAGTTTTGAAAATAAGCAATATTAGCGTCGTCTTGGTTTACACTCGTAAAATCATAGTCATGATTTCCTACTGCCGGGAAAGCTGTACTTTGTTTGAGGATGTTTTGATAGACTTGGAAAAAGTTTGCCTGATAGTCGTTATCTCTTGCGCCAGCATATACATTATCTCCAACCGTCAGATAAAGATTGGTATATTTTTTTCCAATAAATTTGGTAAATCCAGTCACGACATCTAATTGAAGCTGGCCTGGATACATATCTCCTGTGCTCCAAAAACTTATCTTATTTTTAGCACCTTTTTCTGGGGCGGTTTGAAAGAAAAAAGTTGAATCCCCAATACTTTGAGTTGGGGTTAGGATTTTGTAGTAATATCGTGTGTTTCCAGTGAGCGAATCAATGAATAATTCGTGTTCTTTGGTAAGTTCTGTTTGTCTGATGGTGCGAGTAAGGCTATTGGGTAATTTTCCAATTAAAATACTGGGTTTGCTTTCTACGTCGGTTCGAAAA
>JBJOFM010000144.1:0-3689 GCA_046048755.1 Bacteroidota bacterium
AGTATATCCTGAATTGGCAGGTGCAGAGCCTACCAAAAAAGAGAAAAAATCTTCTGGTGGTAGTGTTTCTCAACAATTAGATTCTATGTTGGCTCAAGCCAATGTTGGTCCTGAATTAATCGAAAGTCTTGGTAAGGGATTAACCGCTTTAAGTAGCAATGTTGCTGAAATGAGTAGTTTAACCAGTGCAACCGTTGCAACGAAAGAATATGCTGAAAGTGCAACACGTGCTGCTTCAAATATGGCAAGTATTGCGGATAGTTCTGCAATGGTTTCTGATTCAATGGGTTCATTCTCACAAGGTTTAAGTGGAGCTTTAGCTAATTTAGCGAGTACTGAGGCTGCTGCCGGTGAGTTCAACATGGAATTGAACAGATTAAATCGTAACTTGAGTAACTTGAACTCAATTTATGGAAACATGTTGACAGCCATGGGTGGTACCAAGTAATACTTGAATATCACATCTATTAATACCACAATATAAAAAGGAGAAAATTAAATGGCAGGTGGTAAATTGTCAGCTCGTCAGAAGATGATTAACATGATGTATCTCGTGTTAACTGCTCTTTTGGCATTAAACGTTTCAAAAGAAATTATTAAGGCGTTTAACCTTATTGAAAATTCTTTAGATAAATCAACCCAAAATTTAGATCAAGCCAATGCACAGATTATTGCCGCTCTTGCAAAAGATGGTGAAAACCCTGGTGCGAAGGCTGCTAAAAAATATGCAGAAGAAGTAGCTTCTTATGCAAAAGCGTTAACGGATAAACTAAATAGCATCAAAACCGAACTTTTGGTTAAGACGGGTGATGGTAAAGATCCCAAAATGGGTCGTAAGCAAGAGCCAGAAGCTGTTTTGGTACCTGGTGGTGTTCCTGAGTTGGCTCAGGGTGACAACATGGAAGTACATGCAAATTATTTTGTAGTAGAAAACGGTGGTCAGCGTGGTAAAGATCTCTTGAAATTAATCAATGATACACGTACCAAAATGTTAGGTGTTTTAACCAAAGCTTCGAATGATCCTTTATTAGGTAAAGATGCTGAATCTAAAGCCTTCTTGAAGCAAGAAGCTGAAAAGATTGCTACCAAAACTACCCTATATGCTAGCGAAAAATTAAATGCAAATGGTATCCCTGAATGGGTAGGAATGTATTTGGAACATTCTCCATTAGGCGGTGTTTTCGTAATGTTGAGTAAGTTGGAAAATGATGGTCGTGCATTGGAAAAAGAGATTAATACCCTTTTGGCACAATCCGTGAACGCTACCGACTTCAAATTCGATAAAACAATAGCGGTGGTTTCAGCAAAAACAGGTGCGGTTTTAACAAATCAAACCTACGAAGCAGATATTTTATTAGCAGCTTATGATTCTCGTAAACAAATGAGTATCTCTGTTAATGGTAGACCCATTGAAGTGGTGGATGGTGTTGGTAAATACAAAGTGACAAGTGCTACTCCTGGTGGTCAGAAATATAAAGTTACTATCGCTGTTCCTAAGCCAGGTGGAGGATCAACCAGCATCGAGACGGAAGCTGAGTACAGTGTGTTTGCTCCACAAGCTGCGATTTCTGCGGATGAGTTAAATGTATTCTATGTAGGTTTGCCTAACCCAATTTCAGTTTCAGTAGGAGGTGTAGATCCTAAAAATGTGCAAGTAACCGCAACCGGTGGTGGTGTTAACCTAAAACCAAATGGTGCTGGTAAGTACTTTGCTACTTTGCCTACTCGTAATGGTAACGAATGTATCATCAAAGTTCAGGCTAAACTACCTGATGGAAGAACTGTAAGCATGGGTGAGAAGAAATTTAAAATCAGAAACGTTCCGAAACCTACCTTCAAATTGGGTGGTATTGGATTTGCTGGCGATGTTTCTTTAAGCGGATTGCGTATCCAGTCAGAAGCTACTGCTCCGTTGGAAAACTTCGTATATGACGGTGTGAAATACAACGTTATGTCCTTTAAGTTCTCTTGCTTAGGCAGAACCATTGGCTACAAAGAGCAAATGGTAAACGGAAAAAGTTTGTCGGCGATTCAAGGTTACTTAGGAGGTTTAAAGCCTGGTGATAAGATTTTCTTTGAACAAATCCGTGTAGTAGGACCCGATAATGTTCCAAAATTCTTGGACAACGTGTCAGCTACACTTTCTAAATAAACACAACGATGAAAAAACTATTGATTGTTTTGACTTTGTTCTCTGTAGCTTCAGCTAAGAGTCAAGGTTTCCCCGGATTCCCTGGATTCGGTGGAAGTTCTGAGCCTGAGAAATCCTCAGGTGGTGCTTCCGGTGGTGGCGAGGCTAAACCTCCTGTTGCGGGTTCAGCAGATATCGTGATACCTGAAATTGGTACGCATTACGATGATCCAGCTAAAGCACACTACGAGCCTGAATACGTAAATCAGGATACCAATATTGTTAATCAGCAAGGAATTGTAATCGCAAGACCTTATTTACGCGCAGAGGACGTTAAGTATAGAAAGCGTGTTTGGAGAGTTATTGATACTCGCCAAAAGATGAACAAATGTTGGGTATGGCCAAGACAGCCAGTACGTCAAATCTTTTGGGAATTGGCTACTAAAGGTTTGGTTAAAGCATACAGAACCGATTCATTCAATATTTTAATTACACCAGAAGATATCCTTCGTATCACTGCCGATATCAAGACGGTATCAAAGCAGAGAGAAGGTTCCGAAGATCCGGATGATTTGGTAGATTCTACTTTCCCTGTATATTTCACTTGGGAAGAAATTAACAAGTTTGAAATTATGGAAGACTGGGTGTTTGATTTCAAACACGGAGAATTAAAGCCTATCATCATTGGTATTGCTCCAATTCGTGAAATTGATAAAGGGGGTGGGTTAGTAGTTCAAAGCAAGCCCTATTGGTTGCGTATGGACGATTGCAGACCTACTTTGGCCAAGTCTGAAGTATTTAATCGTACCAATGACGCTATGCGCTTGAATTGGGATCAATACATGAATTTACACCGTATGTTTGATAGTTATATTGTGAAAACCTCAGAATGGAACGATCAATATATTTACGATCAGCCCGATTATAAACAAAATGGTTTAGCTGCTTTGTTACGTGCTGAAGAGTTTAAAAATCAAATGTTCATTTGGGAACATGATCTTTGGGAGTATTAATAATTAAATAGTTAAAATAATCGATAGAAGGCCGTTCATTTGAACGGCCTTTTTTTTGTTATACATTTTGCAGTGTATTAAATTTTGAAATTGATGTTTATTACAATACTCTACCATTATTTATTGGTATTGTCATTTAAAAATCGTACTTTTGCCGTTCGTTTAAATCAACGAGGAAGTGAAAACTGAATATCTCGCAATCGAGTTTGTTAAATTAAAAGAGGGCAAGCACGAATTAGATTTTCAGGTAGATCAGAAGTTCTTTGAATTTTTTGGAAACGAGGAAGTACAGCATGCAGAGCTTTCCATACTTGTAGATGTTGAAAAGTCTACAAATTGGATGAATCTGTTGTTGAATATTTCGGGTAACATTCATTTGAATTGTGACCGTTGTTTAGAGTCCATAGGATTTCCTATAAAAACCAAATATAGAATCATGGTGAAATTAGACAGTTTGGAAGAAACTCCGCCTGCTAATGAAGATCAGGAAACTGAATTGGTTTATTTAAAATCCAGCGATTATAAACTTAGCGTAGCACAACAAG
>JBJOFM010000145.1:0-13632 GCA_046048755.1 Bacteroidota bacterium
AATGGGTAAATACCCCCAACGGTAAACGAGAAACAGATACCATGCCCGGATGGGCCGGATCTTCTTGGTACTTCTTGCGCTACCTCGACCCAAATAACACCCAAGAATTTGCTTCCAAATCGGCACTAGAATATTGGAAACAAGTTGACCTATATGTGGGTGGTAGTGAACATGCAACCGGGCATTTATTGTACAGTAGGTTCTGGACGAAATTCTTGTTTGATCTAAATCTAATATCTTGGGACGAACCATTCGCCAAACTCGTAAATCAAGGAATGATTATGGGTGAGGATGGACAAAAAATGTCGAAGCGTTGGGGCAATGTAGTTAATCCCGATGATGTTTGCGCTGCCTATGGCGCAGATACATTGCGTTTGTATGAAATGTTTCTAGGGCCATTAACAGATTCAAAACCTTGGAACACCCACGGAATTGAAGGAGTTAGCAGATTCTTAGGTAAATTCTGGAGACTATTTCATAACGGAGATGCATTTGAGGTCAACAACGAAAATCCTACACCCGAAGAAATTAAAATACTGCATAAAACGATCAAGAAAATTACAGAAGATATTGAAAATATGAGTTTCAATACCTCCGTTTCCGCATTTATGGTGGCAACCAATGAGTTGGGCACGCTAAAATGTAAAAAACAACAAATACTTCAACCCTTACTTATTCTTTTGGCGCCATTTGCACCCCATATAAGTGAAGAGTTATGGAGTAAACTTGGACATTCCAGCAGTGTTCATAATCAGTCTTGGCCTACATACAATCCAGAATATCTGGTAGAAAATAGTTTTAATTACCCTATCAGTGTTAATGGTAAAACCCGACATACCATGGAATTTTCGTTACAAGCTTCCGAAGATGAAATTCGTGAAGCGGTATTAAACCACGAAACAATCCGAAAATGGACAGAAGAAAAGGAAATTAAAAAGTTTATCCTAGTTAAAGGCCGAATTATTAATGTTGTGGTTTAAGCGCGTCTCGCAAAAATTTCAACGCAAATCCCATCTGATTTTCTACCGTCTTAACAGAAATATCCATTAATTCAGCTATCTCTTTGTGAGATAGTTCATGAACTCTACTCAATAGAAAAACTTGCCTGCATCGCGTGGGTAGTTTATCTACAAAATACTGAACCTTGTCCCGCGTTTCGGCAAATTGCATATTGTCCAATCCCGTTGTTAGACTCCCAGCCAAGGGAATCTCTTCACTCATCGTTTCGAAAGGCGATTTATTGCTCCGAATTTTATTTAATGATCTATTCTTTACAGACCTGAATAAATAACTTTTTATCCCTAACTCTTCTTTTAACTCTGTTTGCTTATCCCAAATATTGATAAAAATATCATTTACCACCTCTTCCGCATCTTCCACATTTCCGATGATGGAAATAGCAAAATGCAGCATACCCGTTCGGTATTTGCGAAATAATTGCTCAAATTTATCTTGAAAGGATTCCAATTAGATTACTTCTATTGACCGTGCAAATTAAACATAGTGTAGTTCACAAAACCAAACTATAATAATTAATTACCCAAATCACCCAAGAACTGCAAGTGCATTAATCGCAATTCTTCATGGGAAAATTCTCCTGAAAAATGATCAACGGCCTCATCAAAGTCCAATTCTTCCGTATTTTTGAAATAATCTATAATCTCCTCTTGCAATTCATCCTCTAAAAATTGATCTAAGAAATATTTAAGATTCAACCTAGAACCTCCATTTACTATTTGTTCTAGCTCTACCATAAGTTCCTCAAAACCAATACCTAACTGTTTTGCAATATCGGGTAAATCAACTTTTTTGTCTATGTTCAAAATGATACTTACTCGTTTTGCCGATTTTTCAGCAGTTCCTTTCAATACGATATCTTGTGGACGCTCAATATCATTTTCAGCAACATACGATGCAATGTAATCTACAAAGGGCTCACCAAATTTTACAGCTTTATTTTTCCCAACTCCATTAATATTAGAAAGCTCCTCCATGGTAATCGGATATTTGGTTGCCATATCTTCCAAACTTGGATCTTGAAAAATTACGTAAGGCGGTAGACCTTTTTCTTTAGCTACTCTGCGACGTAAGTCCTTAAGATGATTGAATAATACATCGTCGCAAATACTTTCCGCTTTGAAATTATCAAAATCCTCATCGTTAACACTTTCAAATTCCACATCAACAGCCATTTCCATAGGAATTGGTTCCAATAAATAGGATTCGCCTACCTCAGACATACTGATAAGACCGTACTTTTCGATATTCTTATTCAAGAATCCATGAACTAAGGCCATCCGCATTAAACTTTTCCAGAATAATTTGTCCTTATCCTTCCCAAAACCAAATGCGGGTAAAAGATCATGACCGTAATCTTTAACACTATCCGATCTCTTTCCAATGATATAATTCACCAAATGTGTTAATGGGAATTCCCCCTTTAACGCCTGAATCGCTCGCAACGCCCCTGCCATTTCACGAGTAACATCTTGCTTCGGTTTGGGTGAAGCACAATTATCACACATTTTATTACAATCTTGTTCGGCAAAAGACTCTCCAAAATAATGTAACAATAATTTTCTTCTGCAATGACTGCTTTCAGCAAATGCCGCAGTTTCTGCTATTAACAAACTACCAATTTCTTGCTCAGCAACCGGTTTGTCTTTCATAAATTTCTCTAGTTTCTCGATGTCACTAGGGTTATAAAACAACAAGCAATCACCTTGCAAACCATCCCTGCCAGCTCGACCAGTTTCCTGATAAAATCCTTCTAAACTCTTTGGCACATCGTAATGAATTACAAATCGAACATCGGGTTTATCAATACCCATTCCAAATGCTATCGTTGCAACAATAACATGACAATCCTCCATTAAGAATGCGTCTTGATGTTGCGCTCTAACCTTGGAATCCAAACCTGCATGATATGCCAATGCTTTAATTCCATTCATGGTTAACATTTCCGATATTTCCTCCACCTTCTTCCTAGATAAACAATAGATGATTCCGGATTTATTGGACCTGTTTTTGATGAAAGAAATTATCTCTTTATGAACGATATCTTTTCTTCCCTTCGGTCTAACTTGATAAAATAAATTAGAACGATTAAACGAACTTTTATAAACACAGGCATCCAACATCCCTAAGTTCTTTTGAACATCTTGCTGTACCTTAGGAGTTGCGGTTGCGGTTAACGCCATCAAGGGAACATCGTCAATGGCCTTTACCATTTGCTTTATACGCCGATATTCAGGTCGAAAATCGTGTCCCCATTCAGAAATACAATGCGCCTCGTCTACTGCAACAAACGAAATTTTTATTCGCTTCAACAAATCAATCGTTTCATCCTTTTTTAAGGTTTCCGGAGCTACATACAACAGCTTAGTATCCCCACTTAAAATATCTTGAGTAACTTGATTTAACTCACCTTTACTCAATGAACTATTAAGAAAATGTGCCAGCGAACTGCGATTGGCAAAACCTCGTATGTTATCTACCTGGTTCTTCATCAATGCTATCAGGGGTGAAATCACTATCGCTGTGCCTTCCATCATTACCGCTGGTAACTGGTAACACATACTCTTGCCAGCCCCAGTTGGCATGATTACAAAACAATCCTCGCCTCTAAGAACACTGTTAACAACATCTTCCTGATTACCTTTAAAACCATCAAATCCAAAAAACTCTTTTAAAACTTTCCTAGGTTCGTAAACCCTTTCCGCTACTTGCTGACTCATTTAATTTTTCTACCTTAATTGATAATTACTTAACCGTTGTTAAAGTGATGTGTGAAATTAATATAAATTTAATGATTCTACTAAGGCCATTATTAAAAAACATCGACTAACGATTGTTTTTTGGTTATTTTGCAAAAAAAACTCAACAAAGTGAGCGAAAACCTATCCCAGTCTATCCGGAAATTTGGCAAACAAACCATTGAAAATGAATTGTTTTCGCTACAAAATCTCTCACTTAATATCAACGAGCATTTTGAGGCTCTCATATCAAAAATATTGAGTTCCAATGGCCGTCTTATCATTTCAGGCATCGGAAAAAGTGCCATAATTGCGCAAAAAATTGTTGCTACACTGAATTCAACGGGTCAACCCGCTTTGTTCCTGCACGCTGCAGACGCAATTCACGGCGATTTAGGGATGATTCAATCCTCAGACATTGCGATTTTAATATCAAAAAGTGGCAATACCCCGGAGATTAAAACGTTGGTTCCCATAATAAAAAATTTCGGAACTCCAATGGCTGCCATTGTTGGAAATAACAGTAGTTTCTTGGCCCAACACGCAGATTTCGT
Organism: Bacteroidota bacterium; assembly: GCA_046048755.1. Classification (GTDB taxonomy): domain Bacteria; phylum Bacteroidota; class Bacteroidia; order NS11-12g; family UBA955; genus JAGKXC01. The sequence continues at coordinate 4,310 of JBJOFM010000145.1, forward strand.
ATTAGATACAACCATTGATAAAGAAGCTTGTCCAAATAATCTCGCTCCAACTACTTCCACAACCGCACAATTACTGATGGGTGATGCCATTGCCGTAACTTTATTGCAAATAAGGAATTTTACTGCTAATGACTTTTCTAAATTTCATCCTGGTGGAGCACTGGGAAAACAATTGTATCTTACTTGTGGTCAGTTAATAGCCACCAATACTGCGCCATTTACTTTTACTGAAACCCCTTGGAAAGAAGTAGTTCTAAGCATTACGCAGTCTCGATTGGGTGCCACCGCCGTGGTTAACTCAAATCATGAAGTTATTGGAATTGTTACCGACGGAGATATTCGAAGAATGTTAGAAAACCACAGTAATCTTGATTCCATTACGGCAAAAGAAATTATGGGACATAATCCAACCTGCCTTGAGGAAAATACATTGGCGGTTGAAGCGGCTCAAATAATGCAACAAAAGAAAATCACGCAAATACCAATTACTAAAAACAACCTGTACGTTGGCATTGTACATTTGCATGACCTTTACAGAGAAGGAATAATATGAGTAACAGAAATAACCATTACGTGGTAATTATGGCTGGTGGAATCGGTTCAAGATTTTGGCCAGTAAGTAAAAAGAGTTTCCCAAAGCAATTCATCGACATTTTAGGCACCGGCAAATCCTTAATTAGACAAACCTTCGATCGTTTTTCCCAGTTAGTACCATCAGATAATATTTTTGTAGTTACCAATCAGGATTATATAGCCCTAGTTCAACAACATATACCTGAAATGCAGCTTAACCGAATCATCGGTGAGCCCTTGGCTAAAAACACTGCACCTTGCATTGCATTGGCCAATAAACACATAAAGCAGCTTAATCCAAATGCTATCGTCCTAGTAGCACCATCGGATCATTTAATACTCAACGAAATTGCTTTTTTTGAAATTGCCAACAAAGCATTTTCATTTGCAGCCGAGAATACAGCCTTATTAACATTGGGAATTAAACCTACAAGACCCGATACAGGATATGGGTATATCCAATTCAACAAGGAGGAAATCACCAATCAAGTTCATCGTGTTAAAACGTTTACCGAAAAACCAACCCACGATATTGCTGTTTCATTCATTGAAAGTAAAGAATTCTTATGGAATGCAGGAATTTTTGTTTGGGGGTTGAAAACAATCGAAAATTCAATCGAAAAATACCTTCCCGAAATTCACCAAATTTTTCAAGACTTGGATGTAAACTCACCTGCTTACAAAAATGATCTAGAAAAAGCATATGCTCTCTGCCCATCTATCTCTATTGATTATGGAATTTTAGAAAAAGATGATTTCGTAGCCGTTGTACCATCTGAATTTGGCTGGAGTGACTTAGGTACATGGAAATCACTTTGGGATATTTCAAATAGGGATGAAAACAATAACGCCCTAATAGGCAAATCCGTGCACTCATTTGACTCTACCAACAGTATTATTTTTAACGATAGCAATAAATTGGTAGTGATATCCGGTGTTGACAATCTTGTAGTTGTTGAATCCGATGCAGTTCTAATGATTATCAACAAAGACAAAGAACAAGAAGTAAAAACTGTCTTGAATTCCATCAAGGAGACCTACAAAAACAAATACGATTAATTCTTTTTTTTGTTGCATGTTTTAATCACAAAATAGTATATTTGTATTGTTATCGGTTAGTACGATAACGCCAACTGTTACGCGCTTTTATATACCAACATCCTGGCCGTGCCAAAAGCGCGGCCTTGATTTTTTTAAGCCATCCCAAACTATTATGAACCATCAATTTTCTCCTAAAATCAAAGCACTAATGGCCCTCCATTTTGCAGTTTTTCTTTGGGGTTTTACTGCCATTTTAGGAAAATTAATCACAACAGATTCTATTTCCTTGGTTTGGCAACGAATGACCATTACCGCGTTGGTCTACTTCTGCTTACCCCCTGTTTGGAAACACCTTAAATCCATGACCATGAAGCAGGTATTAACATTCTCTGGTATCGGTTTAGTTGTTTTATCTCATTGGGTTACCTTTTATGGTAGTATAAAACTCGGAAATTCTGTTTCTGTAACCCTAGCATGTTTGGGATCCGCTTCCTTTTTCGCGGCTATCATTGAACCCCTATTACTAAAACAACCCTTCTCAAAAAGAAACGTGTTAATGGGATTAATTGTAGTGCTAGGCATTGTAATTATTTATTTATCGCTCACTTCAGCGGATTCAAAAAATCTCAGCTTAGTGCATAAAACAAATACCAACTATTCGTTAGCTATCATTACGGGTTTGCTAAGTGCTGCGCTAGCCGCAACATTTACCTCTCTTAATAAAAAATACATCAGCCAAGGTCATCCTTTGGCTATTTCTGTCATAGAAATGTTCTCAGGTGCGCTATTGCTAACCGTAGGATTTTGGCTATTCAACCCCAAAAGCTTAGTTTTTCCTTCACTAGACATTCACCTATTAACATTGAAAAACCTATCTACCGGACCCTGGGACTTAATTTGGATTTTAATACTTGCTGTATTGTGTACCAACCTAACTTTTTACTTAGGTACTTATTCATTACAGCAATTAAGCGCGTTTACATCCAATCTCACAGTAAACCTTGAACCCATATATGGAATAATTCTTGGGGCCATTTTCTTTAAAGAAAATCAACAGTTAGGCTTCCAATTTTATATTGGAGCGAGTATTATTTTAGGAGCAATTTTTACTCAAGCCTACCTGTCCTCGAAAGAAAAATAACTAGTATGATTTAGCAAAAACCACACGTTTTGTGCTTGGTTTTCCACTAAGTACACAGGTTCCAGCCTCTTCTGGTTGATCCAAAGGAATACACCGTATAGTTGCTTTCGTAAGTTCTTTAATCTTTTCCTCCGTTTCCCCGGTTCCATCCCAATGTGCCATGGCGAAACCTTCTTTCACATTGATAATTTCAACAAATTCATCCCATGTATTAGCATGATACACCTTTGAATCTCTGAAAGCTTTTGCTTTGTCAAATAGACTAACCTGGATTTCATTCATCAGGTTGGCTGCATACTCAACAACAGAATCCATAGGAACTACAGTTTTCTCCTTGGTATCACGTCTAAATACCTCCACATTACCGGATTCCAAATCACGCATCCCTACCGCTAATCGAACGGGTACACCTTTTAACTCCCATTCTGCAAACTTATAGCCGGGTTTAAACGTATCTCTACCATCAAATTTTACCGTTAATCCTTGTTGCTTCCAAGCAAGAATTTTTGGCTCCATCGCCTGTTTAATCGTTTCTAAATCTTCATCACTGCGGTATACAGGAACAATAACGATATGAATAGGAGCCAACTTAGGAGGAAGCACTAATCCTTCATCGTCCGAATGCACCATAATTAATGCTCCCATCAATCGGGTTGAAACACCCCAACTGGTTGCCCAAACATGTTCTAATTTACCTTCTTTACTTTGGAATTTCACATCAAAAGCCTTGGCAAAATTCTGTCCCAAGAAATGCGAGGTTCCCATTTGCAGCGCTTTTCCATCTTGCATCATACCTTCAATACAGTAGGTATCATCGGCACCCGCAAAACGCTCATTTTCCGATTTAACGCCTTTAATTACAGGTACAGCCATAAAATTCTCAGCAAACTCAGCGTATACACCTAACATTTTTACCGTTTCCTCCAACGCCTCTTCTTTGCTGGCATGCGCCGTATGTCCTTCCTGCCATAGAAATTCTGCAGTACGTAAAAACAAGCGAGTACGCATTTCCCAGCGCACTACATTCGCCCATTGGTTAATTAATATCGGTAAGTCCCTATAACTCTGAATCCAATTTTTATAGGTATTCCAAATGATGGCCTCCGAAGTGGGTCGTACCACCAATTCTTCCTCCAATTTTGAATCCGGATCCGCCATCAGTGAACCTGGTTTATCCGGATTAGCTTTCAATCGATAATGCGTTACTACAGCACATTCTTTTGCAAAACCTTCGGCATTCTTCTCCTCCTTTTCAAATAAACTCTTTGGAACAAACAAGGGAAAATAAGCATTGCTATGACCTGTTTCTTTAAACATATCATCCAACTGACGCTGCATTTTTTCCCAAATGGCATACCCATAGGGCTTTATCACCATGCAACCCTTTACCGCACTATGTTCTGCTAAATCAGCATTCTTAACCAATTGGTTATACCATTCACTGTAGTTTTCGGAGCGTTTTACTTTTTCAAATGCCATAATTCACAACAAAAATAAACATATTTAAAGGCTCTATTTCACTTTATTTCCTCAATTTCAGGCCGATGTCCATAAAATCAATATCCATAAAAAAAGCCGATTCCTAAGAATCGGCTTTCCTATCAATTAATTTAATTGTTAACTACAACCTAAGCTGTTACCGCAGTTCAAACACTTGTAGCAAGTACCGCTACGAACTGTGATATGACCACATACGTTACAAGCAGGAGCATCGGACTGAACACCACCAGAAATATCTGTTACCTGTTCTTTCTTGGATTGCAAAGCCTCTACACTAGAAGAGCTGCTTTGCGTAGCCAAAACGGGTGCACTTTGAGGTGCAAATACCGGCACAAACTCACTTACTACCGGTGGTTCTGCTTTATCTGTTGAACGCATCTCTGTGGGCTTAACTTGAACCAAATCATCGCGATGCAAATATTCAAATCCTAACAATCGGAATATATAATCCACAATAGAAGTAGCGTTTTTCACGTTTGGATGACCTTCTACCATTCCACTCGGCTCAAAACGCGTGAAGGCAAACTTATCTACAAACTCTTCTAGAGGAACACCATATTGCAACCCTACCGATACGGCTATAGAGAAACAGTTCATCAAACTACGGAAACTCGCACCCTCTTTGTGCATATCAATAAAGATTTCACCCAAAGTTCCATCATCGTATTCGCCTGTTCTAACAAATATGGTTTGTCCACCTACTCTGCCCTTTTGGGTAAAGCCATTACGGCGATTAGGTAATCGTTTTTTCTCTACAATGTTCGATAACTGACGTTTGAACTTAGTATCCGTGCTTTCGTTCAATATACGCTTAGCCGCTTCCAAAACAATTTCAGGAGTTAATTCCTCAGCTACACGAATTACAGAACTTCCAGCCACCGCTTTATCCGTGGTAGCGGATGCTTTTTCTTCTTTGTCGTCCTCAGCATTTTCGGATTTATTACTTAACGGCTGACTCAACTTACAACCATCTCTATAAAGCGCATTGGCTTTCAATCCTAACTTCCAGCTTAATTCGTAGCAAGATTTGATATCTTCAACCGAAGCTTCGTTTGGAAGGTTGATAGTTTTACTAATGGCACCTGAGATAAATGGTTGAGCAGCTGCCATCATTCGAATGTGAGCCGTAGCATGGATGAAACGCTCGCCGATATTTCCGCAACGGTTCGCACAATCAAACACAGGATAATGCTCTTCTTTCAAGTATGGTGCACCCTCGATAGTCATAGTACCAGCAACAAAGTCGTTACATTCTGCAATTTGACTACGAGTAAATCCTAATGCTTGCAACATGTTGAACTTAGGACTGTTATACTGATCTGCAGTAAATCCTAAGCGCTGCAAGGTTGCTTCTCCTAAGGTCCACTGATTAAATACAAAACCAATTTCAAATGCCATCGGAGCCTCTTTTTCCAACTTGGCTAAATCTTCTTCATTAAATCCTAAAGCCGTTAATGATTCATGGTTGATATGAGGTGCGCCAACGAAAGTTTGATGACCTTTTGCATAATTTACAATCGCATCAATTTCGTTCTGAGGATAACCCAAATTCTTTAAAGCCAATGGAACGGTGTTGTTTACAATCTTAAAGTAACCGCCACCCGATAACTTTTTATACTTAACCAAGGCAAAATCAGGTTCAATACCGGTTGTATCACAATCCATCAACAAACCAATAGTTCCAGTTGGTGCAATTACAGTAGACTGTGCATTGCGGAAACCATATTTTTCTCCCCACATTACGGCCTTATCCCAGCTGTTGCATGCGGCCTTTAACATATAATCCGGGCAATATTTCTCGTTTAAGCAAACAGGTGTAATTCCCAAACCTTCAAAAGCCAATGGAGTATTGTATGCAGCATAACGGTGGTTTCTGATAACACGCATCATGTGCTTCTTGTTCTTTTCGTACATACGGAATGGACCTTTTACCGCCGCCATTTCCGCCGATGTTGCATAAGCAGTTCCCGTTAAGATAGCGGTAACGGCTCCACAAATCGCTGTAGCTTCTTCACTGTCATAAGGAATACCCGCACTCATTAACACAGAACCTAAGTTCGCATAGCCCAAACCTAACGTACGATAATCATAACTTAATTGTGCTACTTCCTTACTTGGAAACTGCGCCATTAGAACCGAAATTTCCAAAACAGTAGTCCACAAACGAGAAGAATATTCTAAAGCATCTACGTCAAACTCACAGGTATCTTCACTGAAAAATTTACGCAAGTTCAAAGAAGCCAAGTTACAAGCCGTATTATCTAAGAACATGTATTCACTGCAAGGATTAGAAGCATTGATTCTTCCGCCTTCAGGACATGTATGCCACTCATTAATTGTATCATCGTACTGAACACCAGGATCTGCACATGCCCAAGCAGCGTCGCCGATAGCATCCCATACTTGCTGGGCAGGCATAGTCTTCATCACCTCGCCGGTAGAACGGGCAGTAAACTCCCAATCTTCTCCTTTTTCTAATTTTTCGAAGAAACGATGGGGAATACGAACACTGTTGTTAGAATTCTGACCAGAAACCGTTGCATATGCCTCGCCTTCGTAATCATTACTATAACCTGCAGCTATCAATGCAGCAACTTTTCTCTCCTCATCTTTTTTCCAATTGATGAACTCCATAGATTCTGGGTGATCCAAATCCAAACACACCATTTTGGCGGCTCTACGTGTTGTACCACCACTCTTGATAGCACCTGCAGCACGGTCACCAATCTTCAAGAAACTCATCAAACCACTGCTAGTTCCGCCACCACTCAACTTCTCTCCTGCTCCGCGAACATGACTGAAATTTGTTCCAACTCCACTACCATATTTGAAAATTCTAGCCTCACGTACCCACAAATCCATAATACCACCTTCGTTTACCAAATCGTCATCAACAGACAAAATAAAACAAGCATGCGGCTGTGGACGCTCGTAGGCCGAAGTACTTCTCATCAACTTCTCAGTCTCTGGGTCAACATAATAATGACCTTGAGGCTTTCCTGAAATTGCATAACTATTGTACAAACCCGTATTAAACCACTGCGGAGAATTAGGAGCAGCCTCCTGATTCAACATAGAATACACTAATTCATCATAAAACACCTGAGCATCTTTGGTAGACTCAAAATAACCATACTTCTCACCCCATGCTCTCCAGCAATCAGCCAAACGATGAACCACTTGCTTAGCAGAATTCTCACTACCTAAACTACCATCTGCTTGTGGAACACCTGCTTTCCTAAAATATTTTTGAGCCATGATATCAGTGGCAACTTGGCTCCATCCTTTTGGAACCTCCACGTTTTTCATCTCAAACACAATACTGCCGTCCGGCTTTTTAATTACCGATGTACGGTAATCGTACTCAAATAATTCAAAGGGAGTCTTTCCCTCTACCGTCCTGAAACGACTAAAATTTAGTCCTTTTGTGTTTACTTGCTGCTTGCTCATGGTGTTTAGTTAGTGTTATTAGTGAGTTAAATTTTTCCGACATTATTTTTCAGCCGGAAGACAAAACTATCTCATACTTCGTTTACTTTCATAATGGGGTTATCCACAAAAAATCACAATCCTTAGATTTAACAAGGTGTTTGGATGTTGAAAAAGAAAATGGACATCGCAAATAATTATAAATCAATAATTTAAACCTATCTAATTATAAATCACACACATAGCAAAGTTCAATAAAATAGACACACCCTCGGAGCCTCCAATAAAATCTAAGCATGAGCATCTACATCAACTTTAATCCATTTTTATTTTCTTTGTAACAATGTCCGAAATTCATCAACTCCTTCAAATCTCAGCGCAAAAAAACAACAAACTTCTGTTTGTACTTTGCGATCCGGACACTCCCAGTGATATACTGATTAAACAAGTTTCCAAAGCCATCGAAATAGGAATACAATGGTTTTTAGTTGGTGGTAGCCATATTTCTCATGGTAACACTACCAAAACCGTTGAATTATTAAAAAATCTTGGTGCCAATTACGTTATTCTGTTCCCCGGTTCCGAAATGCAAGTGGTTCCAAACGCCGACGCTATTTTATTCATGAGCCTTATCTCTGGTAGAAATCCCGAATATCTAATCGCCAAACAAGTAACTGCCGCCCCATTCGTTAAAAAATACAAAATTCAGCCGTTGCCTACCGGTTACATGCTCGTGGAAAGTGGCAAACTTACTTCCGCACAATACATTAGCGGTACACTTCCATTACCCAACGACAAACCCGAAATCGCCTCCGCAACCGCCATGGCTGGAGAAATGATGGGAATGCAATACTTCTACCTCGATGCGGGTAGCGGCGCTCAATTCACCATTCCCGGCAAAATCATTGAAGCTGTATCCTATGCAGTGAAAGGATTTGTATTTGTAGGCGGAGGAATCAGAACTGCCTCAGCCGCTCAAAACGCCTGGAATCACGGTGCAAACGCAGTTGTTATAGGAAATGGAGTATTTGAAGATGAAAATCTGCTGGAAACCATCTTCCAAACTTGGCAACAGACCTGTTTCTCCAAACAGCAATAAAGAATAATCAATCGCCTCACACCTAATATTTTTACGATATTTGTACCATGCAACTGCTACCCGTAGTTACTCGCTACTACCGCGTAAATTATTCCAGACAAGAATTAGTAAAAAAACTAACCGAACTCACGTTCTTATCCGATAAAAATTTTACCGCGGAAAAATCAAAGTCGTACACCTTCTATGGCGATATCTCTCCGGCCGATTTTTACCTCGAAAATATTCAGGATAATCCCCAAACCACCACCATCCTAGATGGTAGAATATTGGGAGTAGAAAATGAAATCTTCATCAAAATAACCCATAGACTCTGGGAGAAAACCACCACTCCCGTATTATTTATTGTAACAATTCTGCTAACTTCGATAACATTCCTGCATACTTGGTTCAATCAATACTTATGGTATGCATCCATAAACCACGAACCAGGTTACCTAACAAAACAATATTCCGACAAATTGTATCCAGAAAATCCTTTAGCCTTTATCGTTGCATTGGCAATTGGAATAATGATTTATTTATACAAAAATAAATTAAAAC
>JBJOFM010000146.1:0-8443 GCA_046048755.1 Bacteroidota bacterium
AAAATTCTATCGATACAAATTCGAATTGTACGCAAAAAAGTGGTGAATCAAAACGACATGGTGGATGGCCCCAATCCATCAGCACAATTTGGTGGATTTTACGAATACTGGTTAAATACAAATTGCGAATAGTATAGGAAAGCTACAAAATTGCATAATAATGTACTTGTAGCCTTCGTATAGTTTTAGGATGAATAAAAAAGGCAACATAATCGTTGCCTTTTTTATTTTTTATCGTAACAATCTTAATATTACAATTAGGTAGATGATTGTTTAGAAAAGCATCCTTAATTTAATATTAGTTTCATTCAATTCCAATACGGAGTTACACTTCTGTTCAATTATCACGAGGACAATCTATAAACCTTCGATTTCAACTTCATTTTTAATTAAATCATCCAACGTCTCTCGCTTTCTGATTAAATGCGCCTTACCTTTTACTACCATTACTTCTGCAGGTCGCAATCGGGCATTGTAATTATTACTCATCGTAATACCATAAGCACCGGCATTTGCAATTCTCAACACATCCCCTTCTCTCACTTCATTCAACTTACGATCATATCCCAAGGTATCGGTCTCACAGATATAACCAACCACACTGTAAAGACGCTCAATACCCTCTGGATTACTTACGTTTTCTATATGGTGATAGGCATCATAAAACATCGGTCTAATTAAATGATTTTGACCGCTGTTTACACCCACAAAAACGGTTGATGTTGTTTGTTTGATCACATTTGCTTTAACCAATAATGAACCAGCTTCACTAACGATAAATTTACCTGGTTCGAACCACAATTCTAATTCTCTTCCATAGCGTTGACAGAATTCCTTGAAGGCAATGGCAATTTTCTCCCCTATCTCATTAATGTCCGTAGTAATATCTCCCGGCTTATACGCAACTTTAAACCCTGATCCAAAATCCATGAATTCAAGTTGTGTAAAATGCTCTGCTGCTTCAAATAACAAATCCGCTCCTCGAAGAAATACATCTCCATCCAATATATCGCTGCCTGTATGCATATGCAGTCCATTCACCACAATTTTCAAGCTCTCCACAACTCGAACTACATGTCGCAACTGATAAATGCTGATCCCGAACTTAGAATCAATATGCCCTACTGAGATATGAGAATGCCCTCCAGCCATAATGTGAGGATTTAAACGAATGCACACGGGAACGGAGGAGCCATATTCTGCACCAAATCGCTCTAAAACCGAGATATTATCAATATTTATATGTACACCTAAGTTTACCGCCTCCTGAATTTCTTCAAAATCAACACAATTGGGAGTAAACATAATTTCTTTGGGAGAAAATCCGGCACGCAAACCCAAGTAAACTTCCTGAATGGAAACTGCATCCAATCCAGCACCTTCTCGTTTTATTATTTTCAGAATATTGGTATTATTCAACGCCTTTAGGGCATAATGCAACTTGACTTTTATACCGGGAAAAGCTGAAGCCAATTGTTGATATTGCTTTTGAATTGTTTCGGCGTGATATACATACACGGGGGTACCAAATTCTTGGGCAATCTGTTGAAACTGTTCTTTCGTTATTTGATTCTTTTTGGGCATGATAAACTAATATTTCAGGGGGGTATACGATATTTCAAAAAAAAAGCGGAGTGTACAACACTCCGCTTTTCGCTATTACGAAGTGTTTACGTTATTTCTGTTTCTTTTTATTGGTGAAGTCAACTACCACGGGTGTAGCGATACAAATTGAAGAATAAGTACCTACAATTACACCAATCAACATTGCCAAAGAAAATCCTTTCAAGGCATCTCCACCGAATAAGAATAAAATCAAAACAACCATAAATACAGTTGAGGCAGTGATAATTGTTCTGCTCAACGTCTCATTAATGGCTTTATTGATTGTTTCTGGATTATTCATATCACCGCGTTTCTCCGCCAAGAATTCACGAATACGGTCAAATACAATCACCGTATCATTCATTGAATAACCTAATAAGGTTAGTAATGCCGCAATTAAATGCTGATCAAATTCGATGGGGAAAGGCACAACACCCTCTAATATGGCAAATACAGCCAATACAAACACGATATCGTGAATCAATGCTATGGTAGCACCAATACCGTAAGCAACACTGCGGAATCGGAATACGATGTAAATAAACATTCCAATCACCGTAAGAATTACCAAGAATGCACTCTTATCTCTGGTGCTTGTAGCAATTGAAGCTCCCACACGCTGAGCCTGAACCACTGGATCATCACCCATCATTTTATACCCTTTTAATGCAGCTAAAACGTCTGTTTTCACGGAATCTCTACCTTCTTTAGATTCTGAAGTTAATTTATAGGTAGTTACAATTCTGAATTGACCCTCTTCGCCGTAAGTTTTAACCTCATTACTGCTTCCTTTAAAGGTTTCATCCAAAGTAGCTTTGATTTGATCAACTTTGTAGTTCTGAGTTTTATCAAACTTGATTACGAAAGAGTTACCGCCTTTAAAATCGATACCGGTACTAATACCACCATGTTTAACAAACATGATAATACCCAAAATCAAGATAGGTGAAGTTAACCAGTAATAAACTTTACGCTTACTAATGAAATCAATAGATTTACCTTTTAAGAAATTGTCATTCCACTGGAATCCAAATTTGGTATCCAAACCTTTTTCAGCTCTTCTATCTAACAACAAACGTGTAATAAACAACGCAGTGTACATAGAACTAAAAATACCGATAACCAAAATTACAGCGAAACCATAGGTTGGACCTGCGCCGGCAAATGTTAAGATAAAACCTGCCAATAAGGTTGTAATGTTTGAGTCTAAAATCGCACCCAAAGCATGTTTGAAACCGGCATCAATGGAAGATTTCAAACTCTTACCAGTAGCTAATTCATCTTTTATACGTTCGTAAATAAGTACGTTCGCATCTACCGCCATACCCACAGTTAAAATGATACCTGCAATACCAGGAAGCGTAAGTGCCGCACCCAAACTTGACAATGTACCAAATATCAACAATACGTTACCTAATACAGCAACAATTGCAATCCAACCAGCACGGTTGTAGTAAAGAACCATGAATAAGATAGTGGTTAAGAAACCAGCGATCAACGACCACAAACCGGCTTTCTGAGCATCTTCTCCTAAGGAAGCACCCACTTGGTTGCTCGATACAATTCTAGCTGGTGCTGGTAATTTACCCGCTTTCAACACGTTCGCTAAGTCATTTGCTTCACGAATTTCGAAATTACCTGTAATATTGCTTTGTCCACCTGGGATTTTACCGTTTACAACAGGAGCACTATACACACGATTATCAAGAACAATAGCGATATACTTACCAACGTTTGCTGCGGTAATTTGCGCCCAACGCGTAGCTGCTTCACTATTCATCATCATAGATACTTCCAATTCCCCTTTCTGTGAAGTATTAACACGAGCATCTTCAATGATGTTTTCTTCTTCAGAAGCTAGCGCGGCTTTACCATCACGATCTAATTTTAAGAAATAAACGAAATACTCATCCGAATTCACTGCCTCGGAACCGTTTGCATTGAAATCACGTGGCTTTGCGCTAAATGCCACCCGTGCATTTTCACTGGCCAAAACATCCAATAAGCGAGCATCCGTAGCTAACATTTTCTCCAAAAGTGCACGATTGGATTTCTTAACAACCGCTACAGAAGAACCTAAACCATTTGCTCCAAAAGGAGTCATGATTTTAGATAATGAATTTGAAACGGGTGCAACTGCTTTGGAAGCTGATTTATTTGAATCTTTAGAATTATCTGCCAACGTAGACGGTGCTGCTGTAGCAGTATCTGTAGACGCAGTAGTATCGGCGGTAGCAGTTGCTGTATTTTTCATTGGCAAAGAAGCTGCTCTTACCAACGCATCATAAATACGCTTACCATCATTTCTTTTTCCATCGTTACCATAAACTTCGAAAAACTCAAGTTTAGCGCTCTTCTCAACCAATTCCTCCATTCTACGAGGATTATCTACGCCCGGTAGTTCAACACTAATTCTACCATTATCTGTTATATTAATAGTAGGTTGGGTAACGTTAGACTGGTTAATACGTTTCTCAACAACTTCGTAAACTAAATTAACGGCATTGTTGGTTTCCTCACGAATGTAATTTACTACTTGATCTTCGCTAGAATTAGCTTGAATTACACCCTTATTCCCCTTAGCAAATAAATTGGCTAATTTACGATTTGGAGCAATTGTTTTAAAATTCGCTACAAATGCATCCACAAAATCAAGACCTTTATCTCTTACATCGATATTGGCTAATTCAACCGCTTTGGTTAAATCTTTATCTTGACCGTCATTGGACAATACTTTCACAACTGCTCCTTTGTCAACTTCAAGAATTACGTTGATACCACCGCGTAAATCAAGACCCAAGTTGATCTCTTTTTTCTTACACTCGTAGTAATTGAAGCCGGCAATTCCCATGCTGTATATTTCGGAATTCCCCAAACTATCGATGTAACGGTTGTAGGCTTCTTTTTCAGACATTCCCTTAGCCGCCATTTTCTTTGCAAATTCTTTGGCAGACTTCTCGAATTGCTGTGATTTCCAAGTGAAAGACAACTGGAACAAACACGCCACAGCCAATACAATGGAAAAGATTAAGGTTGTTTTATTGGTTTTCATTGAATTGAATCAAACTATATAAATTACGGAAGCGCGAAAATAAGGAAAAAATACCAGTAAATTCAACTAGTAATTTCTATCTCTGAAAAATTGCAACTTACTTTCTAATTCTTGCAAATTTTGCAATTTCATGCAAGAGAAATGCCCTTGAGGACATGAATAATAACCCAGTTTAGAACAAGGGCTACATTTCAAGCGATCAACTCGCATATGTTCCTGAATATCCGCAGAATATTTATCCCCCAGCCATGGGATAAAACCCAAATCCGGAGAGGTATTACCCCAAAATACAATATGCGGTATTCCGTAGGCTGCCGCTACATGCGTAAAACCCGTATCTCCACCTAGGTACCATCGTGCATGCTGTATCAATGCCGCTGTCTCCTGTAGATTCGTTTTACCTACTGCATTAATTACGCGTAACCCATTTTCTACTCTATGGTGTGCCACTTGCACCAACGCCTGTGCATTTTCTACATCCTCCTTTCCACCCGTAATTATCAAAGGTTCCCGTTGATTTACTATCAATTGCTCCCACACTTTAAATGGAATTCGTTTGGTATTGTATGTGGCGGATATATGCAATACACCGTATTTACCCACTAAGTTTTGCAAGGAGCTTCCCTCCAATTCATTTTCTAACTTACCATCTATGGAAGTTATCGCACCAGAAAAATCACCCAACGTTAGACCGGGTAATTTCAAGGAATCTAACTTCTCGGAAGAATGTTTAACATTGAAAAATTCAGGCAACGTTATCCGTTTTGGTGTATTCTTTTGTGCGTTAATATCGGCACCTAATCTACCCCCTACTGGCGATCGCAACAGTTCTTCTGTCGATTTCAAATATCGAAAAGCAACGGAATCTACCGGTTTCTTGCGCCATTTTTTAATAAATAACCACCGCTCTAATCCCCGTTTATTTACCGAAAATGAAGGCAAATTCCACAGCCTTATTTTTATTCTTAAGGAGCGCAAATTGTTATGTAAATCCAAGATAGCGGAAGGTGAAACCTCATTTACCAATCGCCAAAATTCCTTAGTAAAACCCTCAAAACCAATAACTTCATCTAAGAATGGATGCTCCTCAAACAGGGTCATGTAGGACTTTTTGGTTACTAATACTAACCGAACACATGGAAGATTTTTCTTCAATAATTCAAATGTAGCCGTGGTTAACACAATGTCTCCAATCGAACTAAATCGCACAATCAAAATGGTAGGCCGTTGGGATGTATCGGATTGCATGCAAAGATTATTTCCTGTCTCGCAAGTAGCGATTTATTTCGTTCAAATCCATGGCATTCAAGACATTTTTCCTAGGAATACCTACTTTTTGTGCTATCAACGTACCGAAATACATGTCTTGAAACCCTTCCACTTGGTGTGCATCGGGATTGATAGAAATCAGCACCCCCTTTTCAACGGCATAATACAATTCTCGCCAATCGATATCTAATCGATACGGATGTGCGTTTAATTCAATCGCTACTCCGTTGGCCGCACAGGCGTCAATAACCTTACGATGATCCACAGGATACCCCTGTCTCAGCAACAGCAACCTACCGGTCATATGACCCAATATGGTTGTGTACGGATTTTCAATGGCCGAAATCAATCGAGCCATTGCCCGATCTTCGTTCATATTCAAATTAGAGTGAATACTAGCAACCACCAAATCCAATTGCTCCAAAATTTCATCGGGGTAATCCAAATCCCCGTTACCTAAAATATCACTTTCTATACCCGATAAAATTCTAAATTGCTTTCCTTGGGTAATCATCCGTTGGTTATAACTGGCGATTTCATCCAATTGCTGCAATAGACGATCTTCCCGCAAACCATTTGCATAGGTAGCAGATTGACTATGATCGCAAACGCCGAAATACTGTAGCCCTACTTTTTGCGCATAATCGGCCATTTCAGTTAGGGTATTTAA
Source organism: Bacteroidota bacterium (assembly GCA_046048755.1). GTDB lineage: Bacteria > Bacteroidota > Bacteroidia > NS11-12g > UBA955 > JAGKXC01. The sequence continues at coordinate 6,597 of JBJOFM010000146.1, forward strand.
CCCATCGGAATAGGTGGTATGATTATGCAGACAACCCCGTAAATCGCGGACTTGAATTATTGAATTCACAAAATCAGCCCCGAGCGAATTCAAATACTCCATAGAAATTTCCCCTTCGCGCATACAGGCAGGCAACCATGTCCAACCTAACTTCGTACAAGTTTCTTCCTCATTGTTTGACCATTTTTCTGTTGAATAGCCAATTTTTTGCAAAAAGCTGGTTGCGGAGGAGCGCTCAAATTGGTGTTGGGCAAACTCCTTGTTCCCCGATTTGTGAAAATCAATGGGTGTTCCGATTTCTTCTATAAAAAAATCTCCTGAATCGGAAGTAGTTATAAAGTCTAAATCAGAGAGTACTGTTTTTAAAAACGTTTCCCAACCAGCAGGTAACGACGTCTCTTCTATTAGCCATTCCAATCGGTCCACTATCTCCAATTGCCTGCTGTAATCCCCTACGCAGGCCCAACGACAGGAATATCCGTTCAAAAACTCTTTGATAGCCTCTGCATAGGGCCATACTTTAGCGTAATGCCAATATCCCCCCGATGCAAATCCAAATTCGATATTCTTTAAGATTTCTTGTTGTGTTTTAACGCCAAATCCTTTCACTTCAACAAGTCGATTCTCCCTACAAGCTTCAAACAGCTGTTCTACCGAATCTATTCCTAAATTTCGCCATATCAGTGCCACTTTTTTGGGTCCTAAGCCCTTGATTTTAAGCATGGATACTACTCCGTCAGGTGTTTGATTCATCAAATTATTAAGCGAAGCAAAACTCCCTGTACTTAGCATCTCCTTTATTGAATCCACTACAGATTTACCTGCTCCTGGAATGGTTTTCCATTGGTCATCGGTTAATTCTACAAAGGGTTGTCTTACTTTCTTTAGGTTGAAAGCGGCCGCATTGAAGGCTTTAACCTTGAAGGGATTTTCATCGTGTAATTCTGCTAATTTGGCATACAGCCCAATGGCTTTTACCACAGAATCATTGCTCAAGTTTTTACTTTCCATCGTTCTTCTTAATTAATTTAACTACCTCTTCCGCCACCCACGCACTCAAAGCAACCCCCATTCCCCCCATTCTTACCGCTTTATATACTCGATGACTATCGGCCTCAATAATCGGAGTTCGCTGAGGACCCATCCCCATAATTCCTGACCATTCATAATCGAACTTAACCCCCTGCCCCGATTTTCTAAGAGGCAACACTACTTCCTCCATGTAATTTCGAATATACTCGCGAATGGTACTTGTGTTAGTCATTTCTTGCGTTTCCTCTGTTTGAAAATCGATATTTCTACCGCCGCCTATTAAAATTCTATCCCCCAAATTTCTAAAATAAATATACCCATCATCGGCATGATACAATCCTTTCAACGGCTGCCAAGGCAAGGGTTCTGTTACGAAAACTTGGCCTCGTGCTGGAACAACTGAAACATCCGAATCCAAATTTTGTGTAAATCCGTTGGTACACAACAACAACCTCTCGGTTTTGATAACCTCGCCTTCATCGGTGTACACCCAAACCCCTCCTACTTTGTCTTCGTAAGAAACTACTTTTATGGATTCGCAAATTTCCACACCCGCTTGTGCTGCAAAGGCCCGAACAGATCGATACAATTTATGGGTTTGAATTGGACCTTCTTCCGTTGCAACAATTGACAATGGACAGATATTCATGCCTGTTTCCGCAATGGATTTTGTGGTAAAAATATCCTTTGAATCCAAGAGAATTGGATGCTTGAATGCTGTGGCTTGATGTTTTAAGTAGTGATTTAATTCCTTATTGAGAGTGGGTAATTGGTCAACGATGCGATTGAATTTTTCCTGTTCTGCATTCGTAAAC
>JBJOFM010000147.1:0-2676 GCA_046048755.1 Bacteroidota bacterium
CACGGCAAAGAAATTACGTATTGGCTGCAACAGGGGAATGCGAATTTACTCATTACCTCCGCACTTGAACCCGCTGCACATGACGTCGTTTCATTTGTAGACCGGCATGGAAATTCGATCAAGCGATTTGCCGTAGAGGTAAATAACATCGAGGAAACGCTAGCACATTTAAAAGCACAGAAAGCTATATTTCTTAGCGACATTACCACCATTGAACACCTTAACGAAAAAGCACACTACCTTCGAATTAAGTTGTTCGACGATAATGAAATCATGTTAGTTGAAACGATTAGTTCCAACGGACCGCTACCCGGTTTCGAGGTCGTTAGTGATGACCTCAACCAAAATACACCAGAGATCCTTGGCATTGACCATCTTGCCTCCGTTGTACGTGTAAATGAATCGGAATTTTGGAATGAATATTTGTCAAAGAATTTAGCCTTAGATCATATTCAAACCATTGGTGAAGAATTTTTCGCAAACCTGCTTACTGGAATGAAAATGAATGTTTTTAACAGTAAACACGCGAACATAAACAAAGTCATCGTAGAACCCTTACCTGAAAAAGCAAGGAAATCTCAAGTCGATGTATTTCTTCAACACAACTTTGGTACCGGGATTCAACATTTAGCATTCGAAGTGCGTGATTTAATAACCGTAGTCAAGGGCTTTAAACAACGCGGCGTTTCTTTTACTAAAGTACCAGAGACGTATTATCTAGCCATTGAAAAAGAATTCCCTGAACTCCCTATTTCATTAATGAAAGAAGCCAATATTTTATGTGAAAAAGATGGGGATAAGCTTCTACTTCAGGTATTTACGGAACCCATTGGCGATCGACCTACGCTCTTTTATGAATTTATCCAACGGGTAAATGACTATGATGGGTTTGGTGTGAATAATGTGCATCAATTATTTAAATCCTTGGAAATTCAATTAAATGGTGACGTCTGAGATTGCTGATTATTCTGGCTTACATGGAACTCCTTCCGACTATTTCTCACCCACTTCAATAATCCAACTTAAGGATTTCCTTAAAAACAACCCCTTAAAAGCCATTCGAATTGGTGGAGGATTAACCGGTGTGAGTGGAGGAGCCGTCCCTATGTCGCATGAATGCTTCCTTGATTTATCAAAGTTAACAAGGATCGAATGGTATGATGAAGATGCTGGAATTATAGCGTGCGAAGCGGGAGTTACGATGCAGGACTTATTGCAATTTGCTCAGTCAAAAGGGTGGGACTTCCCGGTGATTCCAGGGAGTTTAACTCATGCCACCATCGGAGGAATGGTAGCCTGCAATGGCGGTGGACCACGTTCTTTAAAATATGGAAAAATAGGGAACTACATTCTAGCCTTGGATATTCTTACCCCTATGGGAGAAACAATCCATGTTGGTGGAAAAGCAACCAAAATTTCTCAAGGAATTTCTGAAAAGTCCATTTGGATTGGTTCAGAAGGAACGCTCGGGATTATTACCAAGGTGCATGTACGTTGTACTCCGCAGGTTCCTCCCCTACACTTCAAACGTATAGCCTGCAACTCATTAACTGAATTAATGAATGTAATTCCAAGTTTACTTAAACTCGACCCAAGCATTTTGGAACTTGCCTCAAAGGATGCATTAAAATTCACTTCGAACGCGGATGAACATGTCATTTGGGTTGGATTTACCAATCCAACAGAAATTTCCCTCAAGGGATCCTTTGATATCACCGATGAAACAGAAGCTATACTCGAAGAACGCTTCAACATCGGGCATAAACTTCAAGGGTACAAGCCCTTTTTAGATTTAGATGTAAGTTTTCCTATAAAACATTCAACATCCGCCGTAAACGCGTTAAGTCAATTGCTAGATGAACATCAGTTAGAACACATAGTTTTTGGGCATGCTGGCGACGGAAACTACCACATACATGTGTTTTTTGACGACAACCGCATGGTTTGGGAAAATATTCAGGAGCATTTTGATGAAATAATCACCGCACATGAAGGATTTCTATCAGGTGAACATGGTATTGGAAGGATACACAGTGAACGATACCGAAGTAAAGTGTCAGACTGGAACAAAAACATCTATACAGCCTTAAAATCCTGTTTAGACCCTAACAACCAACTCCCTTCTTTGATTTGAAAATACAACCCGTTCATTTGGCTTTAGGGCATATTCAGCACGAACTCCATGATAATTTTGGTTTATATGACCCTTATATAGAAAAGATTAAAGATGAGGTTCGTAAAAAGGAATCAATCCTTGCTCGTCAATTATTAAACTCCTTGTGTGAAATTCATTTTGGAAGCTCTTTACACCAAATGGATTTTCGAAAAACCAACCAAGGTCAACCCGTGATAAACGAGGGGTTCTGCTCCATAAGTCATACACACGGCTGGGTGCTTGTAGGGATTTCTAAATTACCGTTCGGATTAGATATTGAGCGCTTGGAGCAACAAGAAATCGATTCATTATCTGTAGCCTTTGATAATGCGCATTGGGATGAGCTTCGCGGCCATAAACAACAAATTATTGCAGATTTTTCTGCTAAGGAAGCAATTTCTAAAGGGCGTGGGACCGGATTTTTAGTAGACCCCAAAACGATTAAGTTAGAAACCGATGAGTTTATTGTTCAGCAACATTTCCAAATCAAAGATGACGAAAATTATATAATCTCCTTATGC
>JBJOFM010000148.1:0-6254 GCA_046048755.1 Bacteroidota bacterium
TTATGAAGGAGCTGAACGAAATGTTCCTCCAACCATTCATAAAAGAATTGTGAAGGTACCTGTATGGTAAGCACTTTATTGGTTAATCTAACTGCGCGAATAGGTTCAAACCAAGTTTTAAAACTCTGGGGATTTACATTGTCTCGAATAATAGTAAGGCATTCCTGCCATGCCGTTTCGTGTGCTTTCTTTTCGTTCATCTCGGGGTTTTCTAGCTTTGTGTGTTTAACTTGTTAATTATGTAACGTAACTGTTTGAAAATGAGGGTGAGTTAATTCCTATTTTCAGACTGCTAATAAACTAACAAAATTCACAATGTGCTAATTTTTTTTACTTGATTTTGAATTTTTTTTTCATTATAGAATTAACCCTGATATTCGCCAAAAACATTTCGGAGTGTATCGGCAATTTCTCCTAACGTTGCATACGCCTCTACACAGTCTAAAATTAGAGGCATCAAATTAGTGTTGGACTGGGCAGCAGCACTCAATTTAGCTAATTTTTGTTCAACATCATGCTGATTCCGCTGGGCTTTTACCAAATTTATTTTTTCGATTTGCTGACTGCGGATACTGTCATCAATTTTGAACGTTGGTTGAGGATCCTCTTCTTTTGATTGATAGGCGTTAACTCCAACTACAATTTGTTCTTTGTTTTCAATTTGCTTTTGGGCCAAATAAGCGCTTCTAGCGATTTCTTCCTGAATCCAACCTTTCTCAACGGCGGATACTGCGCCACCCATTTCTTCCATTCGGCGAATTAAAAGCCAAGCCTCCTTTTCTAGGGTTGCTGTAAGTTCTTCTACATAATAACTTCCTGCTAATGGATCTACCGTAGCGGCAGCTCCACTTTCTTGTGCAATTATTTGTTGGGTTCTTAATGCAATTCGCGCTGCTTTTTCAGTGGGTAAACTTAGGGCTTCGTCAAAACCATTGGTGTGTAGACTTTGAGTACCTCCTAAAACAGCAGATAATGCTTGAAGTGCAACCCTAACAATATTGTTTTCGGGTTGTTGAGCGGTTAGTGTTGATCCTCCCGTTTGTGTATGAAAACGCAACATCATGGCTTCGGGTTGCGTGGCGCCTAAGTCTTTCATGATGGAAGCCCAAATTTTTCTTGCAGCTCTGAATTTGGCAACTTCTTCGAAAATATCGTTGTGAGCATTGAAGAAAAAGGAGAGTCGTTTTCCAAACACATTGATATCTAGACCTTTGGCAATAGCGGCTTCGGCATAGGCCTTACCATTGGCTAGAGTAAATGCTAATTCTTGAACGGCGGTAGAACCTGCTTCGCGAATGTGGTACCCACTGATAGAAATAGTATTCCATTTGGGTAATTCTTTGCTACACCACTCGAAAATATCGGTAATGATGCGCATGGATGGTCTTACCGGATAAATATAGGTACCTCTTGCGGCATATTCTTTAAGGATGTCGTTCTGAATGGTGCCTCCAATTTTCTGTAAATCGGCTCCTTGTTTTTTCGCCAAAGCAACATACATCGCTAATAATGTAGATGCGGTGGCATTGATAGTCATGGAAGTGGTTACGTCTTGGAGTTGTATTCCTTTAAACAGGATTTCCATATCGGCCAAGGAGTCAATAGCAACGCCCACTTTACCTACTTCCCCTTCGCTCATGGCATGCGAAGAATCGTATCCTATTTGGGTAGGTAAATCAAAGGCCACACTTAATCCCGTAGTTCCTTGATTCAATAAATAGTGGTAGCGTTCGTTGGAGGCTTCCGCTGTTGAGAAACCTGCATATTGCCGCATGGTCCAAAGTCTACCGCGATACATATCGGGTCTAACCCCTCGGGTGTAGGGGAATTCTCCTGGAAGTTCGCCACTGTTGCTAGGGGCTGTGTAAACGGTTTTTATTTCGATACCGCTAGAATTTATTTTGGGTTGACTCATGAATGACGATTTAAGAGAAATATAAAGCGATTTCTTTTTTCAGAAAATGCAGCACCTTGTCTTGAGGCTGTTGGTCTTGTTGTTGCAGCCATTGGATTAACTCCTTACTCATGTCTGTGGAGGTAGCATGTTCTGGCAAATTTTGCAACAATTGATTTAATAATTGCGAATGTTGCTCCTTTGTAACCTTCACTAAGGTCCATAATTGCTCGCTTACGTAAATTTGTTGCGATACGTTGTATTTATATTCTTCGTTTATCGCATTTATTGCAATTTGGGTGAAAGCTCTTGCGGAAGTCACAGTACTGGCATATTCTTTAATTAATGCCGGTAGCGATGTACGCTCGGTAAGGAGAGCAATACGTTCATAGGCTTGCAGTTTCAAGGGGGTGATCGACTGGCTGTTTGCTTTTTGAATATCGATTTTCAATAAATTGAGGGTGTGTTTTGTGTGCATTTTAAAGAAAAACAATGCACCCCCAAGGGTTGCCAAAGAAACCAAAACGGCTAGGGTTAAATACCAATTCATACCTTGCAAATATAATCCATGGAATTGGTAGCACGCATCCAAATGCGGCAGGGATTGACTAAATTTGTAGTTATGGAAGCAGTAGACAATACAACAATAAATTCTGTGGTATTAGAAAAACCACCCGTAGGATTTACGCCTTCAGCGTTGGAAGAGTTAAAAAGGTTGTATAATTCCTTGGAATTAAAGGACGAATCGGCGTTGAGAATTGGCGTAAAAGGCGGCGGATGTTCAGGGATGAGTTATATGTTGGCTTTTGATAAACCGGAAGATACGGATAACCATTACGGTATTGATGGGATACCCGTTGTGATGAATAAAGCCCATGTAATGTATGTTTTAGGGATGGAGGTTGATTGGGAAAATGGCTTAGATAACCGAGGTTTTTCTTTCAATAACCCCAATGCTTCCAGTACTTGTGGTTGCGGACAGTCTTTTGCCGTTTAATTCAACGATTTTTTGAATTTATTTGCCGAAAACATCAAGCAAGGAATTGGTTCCGTAAGGAGTCATGCTTCTCGCGCTGTGATTACGGCATTGATTATTGCTATAGGAATTGCGGCATTGGTGGGAATTCTCACGAGTATAGATGCCATGAAAATCGCCATTACCCGTACGTTTTCGCGAATGGGCTCTCAAAGTTTTGTTATTAGAAATGCCGAAGGAGTTCGTAGATTCGGCGTAGCAAATTCGGATCGACCAATAACCTATACGGAAGCCAAACAGTTTGAACGACTGATGGAGAAATTGGCGGATGTTTCATTGCAAATTAATGCGGGATTTACAGCGAAAGTTTCCTTAGGTTCAACCGAAACTAACCCCAATATACGCGTTCTCGGCGTTGATGATGATTATCTGAAAACTGCCAGTTACGACATGTCTGTTGGTAGGAATTTTACGAAAAATGAGATTACCATGGGCTTGCCCGCCGTAATTGTAGGTAGTGAAATTGCCGATAAGTTATTGGGTGAAGGTAGAGATCCTGCCTATTTGTTGAATCAAACCATTTTGGTGAGTGGAAAGCCATACCGAGTCCTGGGCGTTTTAAGTAAAAAGGGTTCCAGTATGGGTATGAGCGGAGGTGACAGAATGGTAATCATGCCTATTTCAAGGGCAATGCGCGATGTGTCAACTGTAACAGATAATTGTGTAATTACCGTAGCCAGTACGAAGGTTTTGGATGTTACTCCGTTGATGAGCGATGCCTATTTGTATATGCGAAGGGTAAAACGATTGAAACCTGGGGAAGATGATAATTTTGTAATGGCCCAAAGTTCCTCTTTGGTGAAAGATGCCTTGGACAATATTAAAATGGTTTCGGGGGTTGGAACTTTAATTGCGGTGATTACGTTGTTGGGTGCTGCCGTCAGCTTGATGAATATTATGTTGGTTTCGGTTACTGAAAGAACGAGGGAAATTGGACTGCGTAAGGCTTTGGGTGCTACCCCTAAGATGATAAGAAATCAATTTTTAGTGGAAGCGGTAGTAATTTGTCAAATCGGCGGTGTGGCTGGAATCGTATTTGGAATATTGATAGGAAATGGTGTTGGGGCTGCATTAGGTTCCGGATTTATAGCGCCTTGGGCTTGGAGTGTGTTAGCGGTTTTTGTGTGCGTGATTGTAGGATTAACTGCGGGGTTGTATCCCGCAAATCGAGCCGCAAAATTGGATCCTATTGAGGCGTTGCGGTTCGAATAACTTCCCATTTTGGGCTTGATTAATTTTCGTTGATTCTATATTCTACAACCTCAATATTTTATTGATTCATTATTGTATGATTTCATTTCATTCCTAGGTTTTGTGCATACGGGCCTATCTTTGAATGGTGAAAAAAGGTATATTGGGAATCGGATTTGGCGTTATCCTATGGATGGGTCAAGTCAATTTGATTGCCTCCGATTTAAATGATGTTATTCAATCGGTGGACGACACGAGCAAAATTTCGGAAACCGTGGTTTCAACATCGGCCATTCAGAAAAGAACATGGTATTCCCCATTGGGTCAGGTACAAATAATCACAGCTGCGGAAATACAATCGATGCCCGCCCGAACGGTAACAGAAATCTTGTTGTATGCATCGGGAATTGATTTGCGTCAGCGCGGACCCAACGGAGTTCAGGCCGATTTGCAAGTGCAGGGAAGTACGTTTGATCAGGTATTGTTACTTATCAACGGAGTAAAGATGAGTGATCCTCAAACGGGTCACCACCAGTTGAATTTAAGTATTTCACCCGAAATCATAGAACGTATTGAAATTGTTAAGGGGGCAGCAGCCCATGTTTATGGAGTAAATGCCTTGGCTGGCGTTGTGAATATTGTTACCAAAACAGGGAATCTACATAAGGAAAGGGAGATTTCGGTGATAGATAAAAGTGATCGAAATGAGCTAGATAACCCATTGAAAGGGTCTAAACACATGAATTTATCCAATAATAAAGGTATAAGTTCGGACAGCTACAAGGAGCGAGGAACCTATTTTAGTACGCAGCAGGGATTGGGAGAACGCATTAATCCATCCGGTGGTCTGCGGTCCAAACTTACACCGACTGATAATTATTACCGGTCTCAAAGCTATCGCTGGTTGCAGCAGTTTGGGGATGAGAACCTATCCGCCTGGTACAGTGCTGATGTTGATTTTGGGAATGGGTATCGACCTAATACATCGTTTCAACAGACCAGAATCAATGTTGGACTGAATCAAAAACAGGATTTCAGTCACCAAACCAAATTAACGCAATCGATAATAGCTGGATTGGTAAGGAATCAATTTGGGGCCAATGGATTTTATGCCGCCCCGCGGGATAGTGCTTCCTACGAGTATGTTAACACGGTTTGGGCAGGTTGGAACACAAATTTAACTGGCTTGCCGATTGGCGATTTTCAATTTTCAGTGGGTGCCAGAAGCAATCAAGATCGCTATGTTTTTAATCAGTACAATCCTGGGTTTTATCAGAATTTCCATACCACATCGGTGGTAAACCCCATGTTGCAATACAGTTATCGTTTGCGTATGACGATGGTATTAAAAGCCGCCATCGAGTACCGAAGAGAAGCAATTAGTAGTACCAATCTGGGCGATAGGGAGCGAGAATTTTGGGGTAAGAGAGTTGAGTTGATTATTACTCCCCTAAAGCCGGATGAATTGGGCTCAATTACCCAAGATAATAAGCGAGATTTGCAGCTTTCGTTGGGTTTGTATCAAATAAGCAATCCAACATTGGGTCAGGTTGTATATCCTGGTGGCAGTTTATTGTATCGATATAAACGTCATTTTATTACCTCTCGATGGGGTACTGGGCAGCGATTGCCAACCTTTACGGATTTGTATTATAAAGATCCTGTAAACTTAAGCAATCCCAACTTAAAGGTGGAGAGTTCTGTGTATTACGATGCTGGCTATCGGTATAATGGAGGAAGATTTAACGTTCAAGGGAATGTGTTTAGACGCGATAATTCTCAGTTGATTGATCGAATCAAAGATTCATTGTCTGCGCCGTGGATGCCTGTTAATTTCTTGTCCGTAAGAGTGCAAGGATGGGATATAGGGGTACAGTACCAATCGAAATTTAAATTAGGCAAAGTTGTTTTTGTTCGATTGAGCAGCACCTACAGTAGATTGCAAGCAACCAGGGATGAGGTTGGATTTACAGGAATTTCTCAGTATTCGGTTTCATTCTTGCCTCAGCAGTGGATTTCGGGAGTAATGTTATATAATCACAAGTTTCAGTTTTCCCTATATCACCGTATGATTGAGCGTGCTTCTGGGAATACTCCGGCACTAATTCCTCCACCACCCGGAGCAAATACGAT
>JBJOFM010000149.1:0-7272 GCA_046048755.1 Bacteroidota bacterium
TATAAAGATTCGTCCATCGGTCTAATCCATCGCTGGGATTGGGATTTTGGTATAGGAGCAATACCTAGAACCGCCACGGGTGCAGGTCCACATACGGTAACCTATACCACGGCGGGGATTAAGTCGCCCAAATTAAAAATTAATGGCACCGACAGTCTTACCCGAACAGCCCTCGTATCGGTGATTCAAGTTCCCAATGCCAAGATTTATACCAAATCGGGTGCATTACAAAGCTGTCAACAACTAAAGCTTACCTTGGCTGCTCGCGATTCATTTGCTACCAAATTCACCACTACTTGGCAAAAAATGCAGCCCAATTCTAATCCCAACTTAACGGTAGACTCTTTATTGACTTTCAACTCGTTAACTCTTTCCGATTCGGGGAATTACCGAATAATTTTAGACAATAACGGTTGCAAAGACACCTCCTCAGAAGTTCGTTTGGTGGTTTATCCAAAACCCATCCCCACCTTCACGGTGAACGCCGATAAGCAATGTTTGCGGAACAACAATTTCCAGTTTATTCAAACTTCCACCGTTCATGCGGGTAATATTCCTGCCTACACCTGGAGAATTTATTCGGAGAAGGCACAATCCCCAGCTCTACACTGGCAGTATTCGTTTTCGAAATTCGGTTCCTATTCCGTGGTGTTGAAAACCAAATACCAAACCGGTTGCGAAGATTCAACCAAGGCCACGGTTATGGTGTACGATCAGCCGAAAGCGAAGTTTTCGGTGAACGACTCCATCCAATGCGATAAAGGAAACAGTTTCAAATTCACCAACGAATCCAGTATTGGCAGTACCGATTTGCTGTATTTTACTTGGACATGGGGCGATGGGAACTCGGTAACGGGTAGCTCGCCATCGGCAAAAACCTATTCCACTTGGGGCACCTACCCCGTGAAATTGGTGGCGCTTTCGTCCAACAATTGTTCCGATACGGCCCGTCGGTTTGTGCGAGTTGCGGAAACTGCAAAACCTAAATTTACGGTTGGAAATTATTCAAATACTACCCGTGTATTTTGCGAAAACGAGACGGTAGTAATTGATAACCAGTCAACTACAAAGGATCCCGGTCCTTGGAAATATCGACTAGCCTTTAGCAATGGTTTGGATACAACCGCGGAATTGGGTGTAAATGCTTGGTCTGTGTTCCCTCGCTTTGGGAATTATACCGCAACCTTGAAATCCATTAATACGGTGTCTAATTGCATCGATACGGCTACGGATAAGTTTACGGTGTTAAGCATTCCATCGGCCAGTTTCAATCTTTCCCCCAATCCTTTGTGTGCATTGCAGCAGGTACTCAATATACAATCTACCAGCACCAATGCCGATGGGAATGCGTTGCAGCACGCGTGGATCATAGCGGATTCTTCGGGTTTTTCTAAGTCTGCGGAGCAGTTTGTCTTTGCCAAACCGGGGAATTATACGGTGAAACATTGGTCCACCAACGGCAAATGCACCGATACGGCCTCCAGCCAAAACGTAGTGGTGGTACCCGCCGTAAGTGCACAATCTACGGTAATTTCGGCCAACCAACGCGGGGAATTGATCCAATACACCGCCATGGATACAAGCATCCCCGGCTATCAATATCGCTGGATTTTTGGTGACGGGAAATCGTCTGCTACTCCTTCAGGATTCCATTTATTTCGGGCTAACAACCTGTTTATGGGCAGTTTAACCGTTTCCAACAGTTTGGGTTGTAGGGATTCTACAACCTTCCAGTACGATTTAGCATCGGCCAATTATATCAGTAAGTCCAATTCCCTCAATTTTTATCTCTTCCCAAATCCGTCTAACGGCGTGTTGAACTACAAATTCCAGGTAAATTCGGGGGATGAAGTAGAAGTGGTGCTAACTACCATCTTGGGTCAACAGCGATTGGTGTATAAGAAATGGAAAGTCTTGGACGATGGCCCACAGTTCGACGCTATCGATTTGAATGCCTTGCATATCGCCCCCGGAGCCTATCCGTTTGAAATCAGACGCGGCAACGATGTCCTCAAAACTACCGTCATTTACTTGGGTTACTAACACGTTATTACCCAATTCGTATGGGGTGTGTTTTAAGAAGGCATATTCTCCTGACCCGTATATTGACCCCTAATAATGAAATTTATTTCACCCTATATTTTGTTTTGTTGAGCTGTCCTGAACTGATAAATAAATTTAACTCGATACCTTTTTTAAGATCTCTACTAGCGGTAGCAGAAGAAATGTCCTTGAATACATTCATGTAATCTTTTCGAGTGAATTCCTTAAATCCTTGGTTAATAAAGTATTCTATTCTGTCGGTTTCTTTTAAGATTCTATTGTTGTAATTGAGTAATTCAGCCAGAGATCGTTCCATCACTCCTAACATGTACTCAATAAATGGGGTTGATTTTCCTGATTTGTCACTCAGAGACAGGGCCTTATAGTATTCGTCTTGAGTTGCGCTTATTAATGTTTCAAAAGGTAAGTATTCAAAAATCGGATAATCTTTTTTAAGTATAAACGATTGCCATAATCTACCCATCCTACCATTTCCATCGATAAATGGATGTATAAATTCCATTTCATAATGAAAGACACAACTTTTGATCAACGTTAGTTCTTGTTCGTCTTTCAGATACTCAAACAAATCCTTCATTAAGTAGGGAACATTCTGAAAGGGTGGGGCCATATGTTCGATATTGTTGCCTTTTACAATCCCTACACCTTGATTTCTATATTTGCCGGCATTGCTAATTAAACCATTCATTAACAAGGCATGTGCTTGTAAGAAATCTCTTTCAGAGTGGTGTTTATAGCTGTGCAATTTATCGTAAACTCGGATTGCATTGAGAACCTCGAGTATGTCTTTTTCAGGTCCGATGACTCGCTTGTTTTCAATCAGTGCCGTAATTTGTTCTTCTGTTAATGTATTCCCTTCAATTTGAAGTGAAGATTGAATGGTTTTAATCCTATTCTGCTTTCGCAATTGAGGCGATTGCTTGCTTAAATAGTTCGCATTTACTTCACCCAGTTTCTCTGCAATGGAGTTGATTAGTTTTAAAATCGTAGGTGTAATATCGTAGGGTGGCTTTGTTGATAATATCATTTGATACTATCAAAGTTATGAAACTTTCTGTATTTCCTAGAAAAAATGTTCTTATAGTCTAACCGTTATCAAGCAATTATATGGATTAGCAATTCGATATACTTTGTTTTTATAGGCTGCATCTTTCTATGGGCTGCATCGTTTCCATCCGCTGCATCGCAGTGCATAACATCACGTTAAAAGGCAATAAATCTTTACTCGCTAAGGCACCAAGAATCGCAGTACTTGCCGGTTGATCCGAAGCGTGTAGATTCCAGGACTGAGAGTGATGGGCCAAACTACTTCCGATTTATCTGCTAATAACCGCTTGTTTTCGGCCAAAATTCTTTCGTCCATGGAATACAAAACGAGGGAAAGATCTTTTGCTGACAGGTCATTCCCCGGAAGTTTTGATCTGAAAAGTTCTGCTCCGGAAAGTTCTCTTCCGGAAAGTTCAGCTCCCGAGAATTCTTCTTCGCTGTCGGCCAGATTTAGGTTGCCTCCCTGATTTCCCTTGGAACGGTAGAGAAATAAGGTATTATCTTGGTATCGAACCCAATAGGTAGGGGTTGATTTTTTCGGCGAAAGTATTTGTAATGTTGGTCCTTGATGAATCACCCCAACAGCATCCAAATCAAATCCAGAACTGGCAAAATTGGTGGGGAAGGGGTCGTTGATGAGATTCCCCTTGCTGTCTCTGCTTCCCCAATTGCTGTCTATACTTCCCACCACATCCACAATGCGAACGTAGCGCACGTTTTCGGGGTTGATATAGGATAAATGGGCGATGTCGTTTAGGTCGAAAGGAGTTCCATACGGCAATCGGTATTTGCCGGCGAGATTATTAATTCGGGTGGGTAGGGTAGCTCCAAAACTACCGGTTTGTTGGAGGATGGGACTTTGCGAAACCGAGGGCAATCGAGCCCATCGAACGGAGTCTGTGCTCACTTCAACGTGGGCTAACTCCAAGAAACTATCGTTGAACGCATTTTCAAAAACAGCAAAATCGTAACCATCGCCATCGCGGATGGGCGGGTCGAACGTGAGCACCGCAGATCCACCATCGCCCAAACTCACTACGCCTTTACTCAGCGCAGGACCCGTGGCATTGGCGGCATCACCCACCGTGGCCAACCCAGAATCCGGCATGTTTATTTGTCGAAGTCCGCGCTGAACCGCACAATCCACCGCCCAACCCACAAAGCAAGAACTGTCTGCCTTGATGGCTGTACTTCCAGGTTTTCCCGCTGCTGGAGCGAATTGTGCATGCAGCAGATCGGTAATGGATAAAGTCAGTAATAACCCGAAAACAGGTAAAACCCTACTCATCCCAACAATTTGGCTTCTATTTTCTCCACAATCGCATCGCAAGCGGGGTGGTTTTTCTGCCAAATAGCTCTGGCTTTTTCCACGATATCCGCGGCCCATGCCTTATCGGCCAACCCGGATGCATTGGTAATAACGTTTAACCATGCGCCACGAACTGCGGTTTTAATGCACAAAGCACCCACTCCTACGTCGCTCAGCGAATTTGGATTTCCTTTTTCGGCCATCTCTTGCAATAATTCAACACAATCGTAGGCTGCCTGCATGGTGTAATAGGGGGTAAGGGTAGCGTATTTCGATGCTTCCTGAATGGCCGCTTTACGCTCCGCAACCTGCTCCGGCGTGTCCTTCGGCAATCCGAACGCCTGCATAATAGCATCAAATGCTCGGGTATCTTCGTCCACCAAGAACAACAAACGGTCTTTCAACTGCTGACCTTTTTCGGCCCAAACCGAAAATTCTTCTACCCGGTCTTCCCAACCGCGCTTGCCTGCACTTAAATTGGCAACCATTGTACCCAACGATGCCCCCAAAGCACCGGCCAACGCCGCAATGCTTCCACCGCCCGGAGCCGGACTGTCGGACGCCGTTTCGTTAGCAAAGCCAGTCACGGTCATGTCCACCAAACGGGTATCTTTAGGATTTTTTAGTAAGTATTCAATAATTTTTTTCGATGGATCGAAGGGGCTTAATTCGTTCAGCCCCAAACTGCGGATTGCGCAATCGATCAATTCCTGATTGCTTACCCCCGCACTGCTGCCTTGCTTTTCCAAGAAGTACTTCCCAGCGTCAAGCATGGCCTGCAAGGGAATCAATCCTACCAACTCGCTACCGGTAACGCGAACGCCACGCTCATCGGCCGATTTTCTCGTTTCCTCAAAAGCAATATGCAAGGGCGTTTCCTTATAATTGGTGAGGTTCATGCTGATCTGGGCCATGTTGTATTCTTCGATGTACCAGCCGATGGCCTTTACATGTTTCAACTTGCCAGGAATACGCACGGGCTCACCGTTTTCATCGTTCACCACCTTGCCCGAAATGGGGTTTCCTTCGCGTTTCACTCTACCGGCTTCGCGAACATCAAAGGCAATTCGATTGGCGATACGCGTGCTTTTGGTATTCAGGTTCACGTTGTAGGCAATCAAGAAATCACGGGCCCCAATTACGGTAGCTCCCGCGGTTTCGTTGAATACCGTTGGACCAAAATCCGGTTTCCATTCCGGTAATTTTATTTTTTCGGCAAACCCTTCGTACTCACCCGCACGGATAATACTCAGGTTGCTTCTGTCTTTATTGGGTTGCGCCGCTTCGTACAGATACACGGGGATGGCTAAATCCTTGCCTACCCGTTCGGCTAATTTTACCGCATACGCCGCCGTCTCCTCCATCGATATTCCGGAAATAGGAATCAACGGACATACATCGGTAGCCCCCATGCGAGGATGTTCGCCGCTGTGACCGCGCATATCTATCACCTCCGAGGCTCTTTTTATTCCCCGATAAGCCGCTTCAATCACCGCATCGGGATGACCCACAAAGGTTACTACCGTTCGGTTGGTAGCTTTTCCGGGATCCACATCCAACAATGTAACCCCTTCCACGCTTTCAATGGCTTGGGTAATTTCTTTGATAATCGCAGGGTTTCTCCCTTCGCTGAAATTAGGTACACATTCTATCAATGGTTGCATGATGCAAAGGTACTTCTGCGGCAACGAGTAAACAACGAATAAAGAAGAATACCCATCGCTTGGTATATAAAATTTGAAGAAAATCGACTAATTTTGCGCCTCATTTTATGACGTTGATTAAATCAATCTCGGGAATTCGAGGTACAATCGGTGGACAGAGCGGAGAAAATTTAACCCCAATTGATGTAGTAAAATATACCGCAGCATTCGGGACATTTCTTCTAGGTAAAGGCAATGGAAAGTCGGTTGTTGTGGGCAGAGACGCGCGAATAAGCGGGCCTTTGGTTCACGAATTGGTGGTTAATACGTTAATGTCATTGGGGATAGACGTTGTAGACGCGGGATTATCAACCACGCCTACGGTTGAAATGGCGGTGGTAGAAGCGCAAGCAGCCGGTGGAATTATACTTACGGCGAGCCACAATCCCAAGCAGTGGAACGCCTTGAAGTTACTCAACGAAAAAGGGGAATTTATCAGTGCCGAAGACGGTGCTCAGGTTTTGGCTTTGGCCGAATCGGACGAAATTACCTATGCCAACGTGGATCAGTTAGGAACCCGAACCTACCAAGAATTTTTATCGATGCACATCGAAAAGATTTTGGCTTTGCCTTTGGTGGATGCGGCGCTCATCAAATCACAGAAATTCAAAATCGCCGTGGATGCAGTAAACAGTTCGGGAGGGATTGCCGTTCCTAGCTTGTTGAATGCGTTGGGCGTGGAAGAAATCATCGAAATTAATTGCGAACCTACGGGTCATTTCGCTCACAATCCGGAGCCTTTGCCCGAGCATTTGGGTCAAATCGCCTCCACCGTAAAATCCAAAAAATTTGATTTGGGTATTGTGGTAGATCCCGATGTGGATCGATTGGCTTTGATTACCGATGACGGGGAAATGTTTGGCGAGGAATACACCTTGGTGTCCATTGCCGATTATATATTGAAGCATACTCCGGGGCCTACGGTTAGTAACCTTTCCAGCACGCGTGCCTTGAAGGAACTTACCTTAAAAGCCGGACAGCAATACGAAGCCAGTGCGGTGGGAGAGGTGCACGTAGTAGAGAAGATGAAGGAGATTGGTGCCGTGATTGGTGGCGAAGGTAATGGCGGAATTATTTATCCAGAATTGCATTATGGCAGAGATGCTTTGGTGGGCATCGCGTTGTTTTTAACGCACTTAGCCCAATCAA
>JBJOFM010000150.1:0-8544 GCA_046048755.1 Bacteroidota bacterium
AACCGAAGTCGTACCCGTTGAACCGGAAATAAACGAACCCATAGTTGCAGCTGCCACAGAGGCAATGGATGGTGGTTCTTCCAACGAAACATCTTCTGAAGAGGAAGAAGACGTTGAAAAAATTGAAACGAAATTTGAAA
Organism: Bacteroidota bacterium; assembly: GCA_046048755.1. GTDB lineage: Bacteria > Bacteroidota > Bacteroidia > NS11-12g > UBA955 > JAGKXC01. The sequence continues at coordinate 141 of JBJOFM010000150.1, forward strand.
AACTATCCGGTCCTAAAGTTTTGGGTAAAATCAATTTACCCGCAGCCCCTTCTGGTGTTAAAGCTTTGGCAGGTGACGCTCGCGAAGATTTACGCGAAAAACGTAAACGCAAGCGCAAACAAGCAGGAACAGAAAAAGTTGCCGTTCAAGAAAAGATAAAACAAGACGAAAAACAGACCTTTAATCCAGGTCCGAAAAAGCCCGAAGTTAAAACCGAAATTTCCCAAAAAGATGTTCAGAGTAAAATCAAGAACACCATGGGAAAAATTGGAAATGCAGGCAGAAATCGTGGGTTAAAACAAAAAATAAAACAACAAAATAAAGAATCTCGTGCACAGGAAATGGCCCGCAATGAACGTTTGCGTGAACAAGCCAGCAAAATCCTGAAAGTTACCGAGTTCCTAACCGCAAACGAATTGGCGAGTATGATGAACATGGCCGTTACACAGGTTATTTCATCGTGTTTCCAGTTAGGTATGATGGTATCCATCAACCAACGTCTAGATGCGGAAACAATCCAATTAGTGGCCGATAATTTTGGTTACGAAGTAGAATTTGTAGATGCAGAATCTACTATTGAAGCCATGGACAACGAAGTTGATCGCGAAGAAGATCTTAAACCTCGTGCACCAATTGTAACCGTAATGGGTCACGTAGATCACGGTAAAACTTCTTTATTGGATAACATCCGTAAGTCCAACGTAATTGCCGGTGAAGCAGGGGGTATCACCCAACACATTGGTTCTTACGAAGTAACCATGGAAAATGGCAAAAAAATCACCTTCTTAGATACCCCAGGTCACGAAGCGTTTACTGCAATGCGTGCTCGTGGTGCTAAAGTAACCGATATAGCCATCATTGTAATTGCCGCAGACGATGCCGTAATGCCTCAAACAAGAGAGGCCATTGCTCACTCACAAGCTGCAGGTGTGCCGATGATTTTTGCGCTTAACAAGGTGGATAAAGATGGCGCTAATTCAGATAGAATTCGCGAACAATTGGCCGCTATGAATATCCTAGTAGAAGATTGGGGCGGTAAATTCCAGTGCCAAGAGATTTCGGCCAAAAAAGGCATGAACATCGACAAACTTCTAGAAAAAGTATTGCTAGAAGCGGAAATGATGGAACTTAAAGCAAATCCCGATAGAAATGCCAAAGGAACCGTTATCGAAGCAACCCAAGAAAAAGGTAGAGGTATTGTTTGTAACTTATTGGTTCAAAATGGAACCTTGAAAGTTGGTGATCATATCGTTGCCGGTCCATATTACACAAAAGTTCGAGCCATGTTCAATGAACGTGGAGGAAAAATAGACGAAGCACCTCCAAGTGCACCCGTAAGAATTTTAGGGTTCTCCGAAGCTCCTACCGCAGGCGATATTTTCGTTGTGTTTGAAGAAGAAAGTGAAGCTAAACAACTAGCCAATAAACGACTCCAACTGATACGCGAACAGGGTATACGTACAAAACGACATATAACCTTAGACGAAATTGGAAGACGATTGGCAATTGGAAACTTCAAAGAATTGAAGTTGATTGTAAAAGGTGATGTAGACGGTTCTGTAGAAGCACTTTCGGATTCATTATTGAAACTTTCTACCGAAGAAATCGCCGTGAATGTTATTCACTCAGGCGTAGGACAAATTACTGAAAGCGATGTATTGTTGGCTTCGGCTTCGGATGCAATTATCGTTGGTTTCCAAGTTAGACCTTCCGCTAAAGCAAGACAAATTGCGGAAAACGAAGAAATCGATATTAGAACCTACTCAATCATCTACCAAGCTATCGAAGAAATTAAATCGGCCATGGAAGGCATGCTTTCGCCTGAAGTTGTTGAGAAAATTATCGGTAACGTGGAAGTTCGCGATGTATTCAAAATCTCCAAAGTGGGTAGCGTAGCCGGTTGTTATGTAACTTCAGGATCCATCGAACGTAAAGCCAAAATCCGTGTTATTCGCGATGGCGTAGTAATACATTCGGGTGAATTGGCTTCGTTAAAACGTTTTAAAGACGATGTAAAAGATGTTCAAAAAGGTTACGAATGCGGTCTACAAATTGAACGCTTCAACGATATTGAAGTAGGTGACTACTTAGAAGTATTCAAAGAAGAAGAAGTAAAACGTAAACTTTAATCGATTATCAGATTTTATTGTAGAATTATTGGGTTAAATTTTTCAATCTTCAATCAAAAAATTTAACTTTGGTATAAACTTTGTAAACCTGTAGAAAAGATTCAACTATTATGAAAAAGACATTATCCATCCTTGCAGCCGCTTTTGCATTTGTAGCTGCTTCATTCGCTCAAACTCCTGCTCAAACGGAAGGTATTGTTTGGACTAAGAAATCTCACGATTTCGGAACAGTAAAAATGGGCCCAAAAGCAGAAGTAACTTTTGAATTTACGAATAAAACCAATGGACCATTGGTAATAACCGCAGCTCAACCTTCATGTTCTTGTACGGTTGGAGATTATACCAAAACTCCAATTATGCCAGGTCAAAATGGAAAAGTAACCGCAAGTTATGGTACCGATGGACGTCCTGGATTCTTCCAAAAATCAGTACACGTTACTTTCGATAATGGAAGCAGTACCGATTTAATCATCAGTGGTACTGTGTCTGCTGAAGTGTCTCCATCCGGAGGAAGCACATTAAAATAATAGGAGGAATAGGCTACCATGAAGAAAATCACGTTATTACTAGTTGCTGCGATTTCTCTGTTCTCAATTTCCAATGCCCAAGTTATAACAGGCAATGGTCAGTCTACAGCAAAATCTAGCAATGCAAGCATTAAATTCATTAACACTTCCCACAGTTTCGGGAATATTATAGAAGGACAGATTGCCCGTCACGAATTCAAATTCACCAACGAAGGGACAGAACCTCTAATGCTTGATAACGTTTCAGCTTCTTGTGGTTGCACAACCCCTAAATGGCCCAGAGAAACGATTGCACCGGGACAATCTTCCGTGATTGTTGCCGAATACAACTCTCAAGGTAGACCCGGTACTTTTACAAAAAATATTTTCGTAAAAAGCAATGGCGGTGAAGTTACCCTAACCATCTCAGGAAATGTGGTAAAAGAACCAGAAAAACCAAAATCACCTATTATCATCTATAGATAATTAAAAGGCTGCTATATACTAGCAGCCTTTTTTTTGCTGGAATCTCCTAACCCAAGTAAATATTAAGAAAAGAAAACAATTCACCCGTTATACGTGTCTAAATTACTTATACAATGAAATCACTTCATAAACAGTTTTTTATTATCCTTATCCTGGGCTTTTCTACTTTAACAGTGCATTGCCAAGTTATAAAATCCGATATTAAAGGTTCCAGAGAAAAATCGCTCACCATCATCGGCAAGGATACGCTTTTAATTAATGCGAACATCGGAGATCAAATTGAGGCTGTATTCGTAGTTGAAAACAATTGGCTTGACGATCACTTTATCGCACAAGTTCAAACAGATTGTCATTGCATAACCGCACTGTTCCCTGAAAAAATAAATCGATTAAAAACAGACTCCATTACCGTTGTATTAAACACACAAAACATACCACCTGGTCCTTTCATTAAAAGAGCCTACTTAGAAACACCCGATGACGATGTAATACATTTAGTAATTATGGGGAACTTAAAATTGGTTAGGCCCGTTATCAAACAAGGACAACCACCACAAATTTACAAACCCAAACATATTCGTTGGGTTTCCAACAAATCATAGCAAATTACGAATTCTTTAAAAAGCCATTTAAAGGCTCTTCAAGGCAAACTTTTCCGAAAATCCCCCCAACTGTCCACCTGTATGTAAAAAAACAGGGGTAAAGCCTGCATTTACGCCCATTGAATCCATTTGTAACCGATTATTCATTGAAAATAACGCCTTCGCAGTATAAATCGGATCAAATAGTTGATCAGGATTTTGCTCCATTACCGTCTGAATAAAATCAAATAACTCATCGGTTGTTTTTGCATAACCGCCAAAAATACTATCCAACAGAAACTCCTGATACCCATAGTTTAATTCCCCATTCACAAAACGATTATAATAAGCCTGCTGTTCCTCAATATTCTTCAATACCAATACCGAACTTAGTCGATACTCCAAACCAAGTTTCTCAAAAGCCCGAACCAATCCAACCGTTGTAGTGCCCGTTGCAGAAGCATGAAATATCCAAGGTTTTAATCCCAAACCCTTCCACCAATCCACCAATTCTTCAAATCCCAGAAATGCTCTCTCCCCTTTTCCTCCTTCGGGAATCACCATGAATCCATCGCCACTATAACCCAAATCCCAATCTATTTCCTTCCAACCTTCATTATCCAAAAAACGCTGCAGAGAATAATATAAATCCAACCCCAATACCTGTATAACCCAACTGCGATGTTCCTCTAACAACTTACCCAAAAATCGCTCCAACGCTCTACCTCTGTCCCTAAATATATGCCGCTCAATTCCGATAGTGACGGCACCCTCTTGTTTGGCTACATCCAAATAATGATTTTCCATGGCCTCCTCTCCCCGAACAGCAACGGCACATTTCAAATTGGCTAGCCTACAACTGGATGCCGTCGCAATCATATGATTACTAAATGCACCACCAAAAGTGATCACCAACTTTATTTCGGAATTTTCAGCTTCATGAATCCACCCTTTCAATTTTCTCCACTTATTTCCGGAAACCAGTGGATGAATTAAATCGTCCCGTTGAATTAAAACCTCTAACCCACACGGCAGTTTTAACGTCTCTAACGGTGGAAACACATCCATTTCGCCATATTCCAACATAAAACTCACTTAAATTAACGATTGTACTCAAGCAAAAGTTCTGTTACCGATTTACGTGTGACCGAATGATAACCGGGTGAAGCACCGTAAAATATAGATGACACCATATCCAATGCGTTTTCTTGTGTCTTCAATATCTGTTCATACAACGGTAAAACAAACTTCCTTCGACCAACCGATAATAAAAATTGCTCCATGTAGGGAAATACCGTTGTGTACTGACATTTCAATCCCAACATATACCACTCGAAAGCTACCTCGGCATTCTTTCTTTCGGATAAGTGAAATCGCTCATCGATTGCCTCCATATCATTTACAGACAATTGACCCATAGAACGCAATCTCCGCAGCAGATGAACCCAATGATGTGCCGTAAAATTGGTTGTATCCAATTCCAATACATCACGCCTCCGTGTAGCACCCCCGCGGTGAAATTCACAAGCCATTACTTCAGGCATATCCATTTCCTTAACACTCCCTTGATTCAAGGATAACTCCTTACCCGTTGCTTTAACTTTACCCATAACTCCCTGCTCCATAGTTTTATTTCTATCCAATTTGTCGACACCGCTAGACCAATACCTACTTGCAATACCGTCTACTCTCAATAATTCAGCACTTTCAATTTCTGGAAATGCAGCAATGCCATCAAAGGGCAAACCTATTCCGTGAATCCAATCCTTTTCAATTGCCAACATGAAATCGGAACAAAAACGATACTTTTTATCCCAATAATCCTTCAGTTCACCTGCTGGAAATGCAATAGACGGCAACGATAATTGAATAGAATCCAATCTACTAGGAGCAGGATGACGTTCTATTTCGTTAGGAATAAATCCATTTTCCGTAATCGAATAGGAAACTCCCTTCAACAAAAAATATTTTAATTCAGCCAACAACCCCTGTGTAGTTACAACACCAAACGAATGTCTAGAGAAGTAAGATCGTAAAAACAAATCCCAATTATCTCGACCTATTTTTCGTTCAATCATAACCAACAAAAACCTACCCTTTTCGTACGCTATGTCTGTAACACCCTCGTCTGGATCTCGATTTTCCAAATCCAAAACCAAACGGGTATCCAACCTGCCTTGGGAATCCTGCTCCATTTCTTCTACTGTCTTTACTAAATCGGCGTAAGCCAAATTAACAAGTAAATCAGCGTACTCTTTGCCAAAAACAGATTCCATGATTCGAGATTCAAAGTAATTTGTAAATCCTTCATTTAACCAAAACTCCTCCCACGTAGCGTTGGTAACCAAATTTCCGCTCCAACTATGAGCCAATTCATGGGCCAACAAGCTTACTAAACTGCCATCCCCCGCCACAATAGTTGGCGTTGCAAAGGTCACAACTGGATTCTCCATACCTCCAAAAGGAAAACTTGGTGGTAGAACTAAAACGCGATAAGAACCCCAAACATACTGTCCATATAACCGCTCCGCAGCCTTCACCATTTCAGGCAAACGCACAAACTCCTTTCTACACTCCTCCAAATAACCACGTTCTGCATATACACCCGTTTCCTTTATATTTTTATCATCCGTTATCCGATACGATGAATATCGAAAATCACCTACAGAAATCGCCAACAAATAGCTGGGTATAGGACGATTTTGTGCAAATCGATAGCAAATCAATAAATCTCCCGATGTACCAACAGATGTAGGAGTTGCCAAATTGTTGAACGGGTAATCCATCCAATTGCTTACAAGAATATCAGCAGCGGGTTTATAATCGGTATATGCATTTTTCCAAGCGAGCTTTTTCGACCTTGAAAACACATCACTTAATGCACCTCGAGCATATTCTACTCCTACCTTTTCTGCACTCATTACAGAATTGTAGGGCGATTTAACATATACTCTCGCCGTATAAGTAAACCGTACACTCGGCAAATCTTGACAAGGTATCCACGTTCTAGCCAATATCGCCTGGCTTTGAGAAAATAAAAACGGGTACTGCTTATCGCGAGTTTGCTCTGCTGATAACCACTGCAGAGCATCGGCCGATAATCCCACTTCAAATTCTATTGTTACCCGATTGTTCTTTCCAATTAACACCACCAATCCTTCACCAAACAAATCTATATTTTCTTCTTGCAAACCAACGGATATCGGGTTAGTTCCGTTGTTGTCTTCCTCAAACCTCCAAACAGGAGTAGCTCCATGCTGCCATCCAAACTTTTTAAAGCTCTTAAAATCCACGGCGCTACTATAGGGCAATGCAGTCTTTTTATTTGAACTTGTATAAACCCCCAGAATATTGATTTTCTTGGCATCCAAGTACAGTAAATCAAACTTCGATTGCTTCTTCCCTTCGCTACCTTTAGCAATTTGGTACGATACCACTCCATGGATTTTCTTGGCATCCATATCTACAGACAAGGCCAAATCCATCGACCTAACAACCAGTTCTTTGGACTTAGACCAACTGTGATTCTGAATCTTCGGAGTTGAAGTAATAACTATCCGCGTATTGGCTTGCAAAATTTGAGAAATTAGGCAAATCAACACAAATGCAATTTTTAACATACCCTTTTTACTGAAAATACGCATACGAAATTCTTATATTTAAATAAACAGCAATACCTAACCAAAACACAATAAAAATAATAGAAACCCAAAATAATGTCGATAGATAAACACAATATCCCAACAAGGTAAATACAGGATTAAAACTCAATCGCAGTAGATTATCATTTTCAGTAAGTCCACCATTCAAAGGTACAACTAACCTTCTTTGCACCCTACTATTCAGCTGTCCATTAGCCGATGATAGAGATTGAGTTGACGAGTTGTTTGACCTAGACACATTCCAGCCCGGCAGACCTGTTTGATTAATAACAAGGTAACTCGCACCGGTATCTCGTTTACCAACCCTTCTCACAGCGATTTCTATCGTGTTATTATTTATTAATTCTCCGCCCACCAAAACCCAATTACCTCCAACAACATGAATTAGTCTGTGCAAATCCGTGGATTCTCTTATAGACTGAATATGTTGCCCATTAGAAATATTATTTTCCTCTGACATTAAATCATCTGTGGATTTTGACAACATTGAATCCGCTTTGGATTTTGCCGCTATAGAATCCGCTTTTTGTACCTTCTGATTGGCCTTATTATATACCCAATCACCAACTCCTTCGTCTATATTAAAGGAATAGGGATTATATCCATCTTCCGCAAATCGATTCAGCAAAACACCTTTATTATACCATAAAAATCCAAAGGGCTCAATCTTAGGTCCATCCAAGGGTCTAACCCAAACCGTATCGAGCTGATTTTGGGAAATCGAAGTACCACCTAGCACCCTTAGTCTTGCATTTACCTTGTTGATTTCCGAAGCAGTAACATACTCTTCGATTCCTGCTAGTACAGTAACGTATCTGCCGCTCAAACCCTGCCATACAGACTCGGAAACAACAAGCAAACAACCTGTATAAATCAACCATTGAGGCACTCGTTTATAGAACACCGATAATGCAGCTGCTACCGCAATTAACCAGAAAAATATTCCACAAAAACGAATTTGGGACGGAAAACGACAATACTCCATTCCAGGAAGTACTTTGTTTGCAAAATTTTTAAAAGGCAGATCCGCACCCATCGAA
>JBJOFM010000151.1:0-5360 GCA_046048755.1 Bacteroidota bacterium
CCTGTAGCTGCGGCAGTGCCCAAATACTTGCCCGCAGCGTTGTAATGCGCCAACACCCAAACCACATTTACCGTGTAATCGTAATGCCGCATCGCCGCAATTAATCCTGGATCCTGCTTCACTTCCTCGGGCAATTCCTTGAACCGTGTCCAAAAATTACGGGTGTTGTAATACTCCATTTTTTGTAAAAACTCCGACCTATACCGTCGCTCAAAATTCATCAATAACGCATTCTTTTTACCCGTTGCGTGGTCCTTTCCTGCCGCCTGCCAATACAAATGATCATAAGCATGATCGTACCCCGTTGTGCGATCTATCGATGCTCGATACCGGGCATCTATCAAGTTTATCAGCTCCGTTGATCCAAATTCGATAATTCTGTATTGCGCACTTTGAAACCCTGAAGCCGGTGTTAAGGTGTTTCTAAACTTCATGTACTGCTCCTTTTCCATCCCGTCACCCATGATGGTGAATGATGAAGAAAGCATATCGAAATACCGACTTATTCTGCGCAACTTTTCGGTAAAAAAAGCGGCATCCACCGTTTCTCTCTCCGCCACCTGATCCAACTCCCACAATACCATTTTAAACAATAACTCATTAATTTGGTGATACATAATAAAGACCATTTCGTCAGGCTGATTGGTCCGCTGTACCTGCAAACTCAACAATGCGTCGGGCAATATATAATCCCAATAGGTAATCGGATTATTCCATACCAACCCTTCCAAATGGGTATCGGTATTTTGACCTATTTTCTGGAACTTGTCGTCCAACCTTCGTAAAATATCTTCTCTATTATCCATAAAATCTTAATCGATTAAATCGGTATTTCCTTTAAAACAGCCGCAATTTAAGCCCGATTCTTGGATTCGCATCAAAAGAAATGATACCAATCATAAAATCAAATTTTAATACTACTATCCGTTGAGTAAATGCGCCATTTCAAGCAAATAATCTCTCAATACCCTTGCTCATACCCAGTTACAAGGTACCTCGTCTGGCTTGCTCCGCTTCGATACTCTCAAACAATGCTTGAAAATTACCTTTGCCAAACGATTTAGCTCCCTTACGTTGAATAATTTCAAAAAACAACGTAGGTCTATCTTCTACCGGCTTGGTAAATATCTGTAGTAAATAACCGTCTTCGTCGCGATCAACCATGATACCCCAACGCTTCAATTCCTCCATGTCTTCTTCGATAATTCCTACGCGTTCTTTCACCGTATCATAATACGTTCCAGGCACATATAAAAATTCAACCCCGCGCTTGCGCATTTCCGAAATCGTAAACACAATATCATCCGTAGCAACCGCAATGTGTTGACAACCCGGTCCGCCGTAAAAATCCAAATATTCTTCCACCTGCGATTTCTTCAATCCCAATGCAGGCTCATTAATTGGAAATTTAATTCTACCATTTCCATTGCTCATAACTTTACTCATTAACGCTGTATATTCGGTAGAAATATCTTTATCGTCAAACGTAATCAAATTGGCAAATCCCATCACCTTGGCATAGAAATTCGCCCAAGTATTCATCGCCCCCAATTCCACATTCCCCACCATATGATCGATGTATTTCAAGCCGGTAGAAGTAGGTTGATATTCTGTTTTCCAAGCCTCGTAACCCGGCATAAAAACACCCCGATAGTTCTTGCGTTCCACAAACACGTGAACCGTATCGCCATAGGTATGTATTCCACTTCTCACCACCTCACCGGCTGAATCCGTTAACACCTCCGGTGGTAAATAGGGCTTGGCACCCCGAGCCGTAGTTTCTTCAAACGCCTTTCGTGCATCCTCTACCCACAATGCAATAACCTTAACTCCATCCCCATGTTTGCGAATATGTTCCGAAATCTCCGAACTCGAATCAAACGGCGTAGTAAGCACCAACCTGATTTTGTCCTGAACCAATACATACGAAACCCGATCTTTTAAACCCGTCTCCAAACCGGCATACGCTAATTCTTGAAATCCAAACGCCGTTTTGTAATAGTGAGCAGCCTGCTTGGCATTTCCAACATATAATTCCACATAATCCGTACCGTTAATTGGTAAAAAATCATCGGCCAAATCAAACAATTTTTCTCCCGAATAATTAAAATTTTCAACCTGTGTTAAATCTGCTATTTCATTCATAATCTTGGTGTTTTAAGAAATAATCCAACTTTTATAATAATCTTTCACCTCATAACTCAAGGCATCCGCGGTGATTTTTAACGGATTAAATGGGTCTATCATTACAGCCAATTCCCCCGTTTCCTTTTTGCCAATACTTCGTTCAATGGCTCCCGGGTGTGGACCATGAGGAACCCCGCCTGGATGCAACGTAAACTGCCCCTTTTCGATATTGTTTCTACTCATAAAATCACCATCTACGTAGTACAAAATCTCCTCCGAGTCAATATTGCTATGGTGATACGGAGCTGGAATGGCATCCGGATGGTAATCGTACATCCGTGGCACAAACGAACACACCACAAAATTCCTACCCTCAAATTGTTGGTGAATAGGTGGTGGCATGTGAATCCTGCCGGTTATTGGCTCAAAATCGAAAATTGAAAATGCATAAGGATAATTATACCCATCCCAACCAATTAAGTCAAATGGATGATTTCCATACACATACGGATAAACTAAGCCCCTTTTTTTAATCCGAATTAGAAAATCTCCTTTTTCGTCGATGGTTTCAAAATTCTTAGGATATCGATAATCCCGTTCGCAAAAAGGCGAATGTTCCAAGTATTGGCCAAATTCATTTCGATACCTCTTGGGTGACCGTATGGGACTATGCGATTCAATAAATAACAAGCGATTATTGGAACCGGTAAATGTTAAACGATATACCGTCCCCCTTGGAATAATTACATAATCCCCATATTCAAACGATACTTGTCCATACATCGTATGCAAAACCCCACTGCCCTCATGAACAAATAACATCTCATCAGAATCGGAATTCTTAAAGAAATACTCCTCCATGCTTTGGGTGGGTCTGGCAATACCAATTTGCATGTCATCATTAACAAAAAAGACTTTTCTACTCCGTAAATAATCTGCCATCGGCTCCACATCGAACCCCTTAAAGCTTAGGCATTTTAAATTGTCTTCAATGGCAATTTTAGGTCTAAAATCTACGGGATCCCCAATGGACTTAACCATTGTTGGCGGATTCACGTGGTATAACAAGGACGAAGTGCTGGAAAAACCTTCCGTACCAAAGAGTTCCTCGTGGTATAACTCACCGTTGGGTTGCCTGAAAACTGTATGTCTTTTTTTGGGTATGATTCCCGCTTGCTGATAAATTGGCATAATTGCCAACAAAAGTATTGGGGAGCATGGCCCTAAATACTGACAATTGTCAGTCCCTTACCCGATTTTTATCAGTTAAACATTCTGACGGATATTGCTACCGGCAACAGGTTGAATTCCAAACAAACGGAAAAATCCGATTACTCCTTCCCAAAACCAAATCTTCTCCAAAATAGGATTGAACCAATCCGTTAAAATGCAAAATTGTCTGTCATAGGGTGCGATATGATGACCGGCATGGTGTTTAGGCGATTGTATCAATCGCATCCGCTGCAAAAATGTAATCAGCTTTCCATTTTCCTGAACCGTTCTGTGTGCCCACATATGAAACACATTCGCTTGAGCGGCGTAACATAAGAAAATTCCCAATTTCCATGAAAATTCCCCAGTAACCAAAACAGAAACAGTATAAATGATAACCCCCAGTAACCAGCTTGCTTTTGTTAAAAACCAATAATTACGTTTTGTCATGTGACGGGGATCCTGGTGATGGAGAATATTAATCTCAATCACCATCTTGCCAACAAACGGCATATCTTCTTTTCCATACTGATCCATCCAAAAATGAACAAACCCAGTAGTTAAATCGGCTAAAAAAATCCACAACAGCAATTCGCCGGCACCTTGGAGCATTTCAATAAGATTCATCGGTGTGCAAACTATTGAATTCCTATGGGTTGTACTTACGAATTTTCGCAAATGAAAATTTTGATTTTACGGAAAATCGCAATAACAGTAAACCTACCTTTGCAGCCATGAAAATCCCAAAAGGAGTAGGTCTAATGCTATTAGCGAGCATCTCCTTTGGCGTGATGAATATCTCGGTAAAATTTGTCCATCAAATGCCTGTGGGCGAGGTGGTATTCTTCAGAGCGGTGGTACAAATTATTCTCAGCATTTTCATTTTGGCTAACGCCAAACAAAATCCTTGGGGGCAAAACCCCAAAATGCTGTTATTACGCGGTTTGTTTGGATCCTTAGGTTTGTTCTGCTATTTCTACACCTTACAAGTGATGCCCTTAGGCAATGCCACCGTTATCCACTACCTAAGCCCCATCCTTACTACCTTGGTTGCCGTTGCTCTAGGCGATGAAAAAAACCATCCGATTAGTTATTTATTCTTCGCAATTTGTATGCTAGGAGTAACCGTGGTAAATGGCCTCTCCACCCAAACAACTACGGCTGGTATATTGGCGGGCATCGGCGGTGCGCTGTTTTCAGCATTCGCCTACAACACTATCCGCCGCTTAAAAAACATCGAAAACCCCAATGTAGTTGTTCTCTACTTCCCCATGGTAACCCTGCCCTTATCACTTATTTCCATACCCCTGTTTAATCAACCTTGGGTTTGGCCTCAATCGTCCGATTGGATTTGGCTTTTGCTAACAGGGATTTCCACCCAAGCCGGACAGTATTTCATGACCCGCGCGTACCAATCCGAAAAAACGTCCACCGTCTCCGCAGTAAGTTACACCGGAATAATTTGGTCGCTTACATTTGGCATCTTCTTGTTCGATGAATCCTACCAACCCCTGCAATACCTGGGAGTTGCTTTGGTAATTATTGGCGTTGTATTAAATGTGATTTTTCAAGCAAAAAACACAAATTAAAACCTGTAATTAGAAGTATTAAATCGGTTTCGAATATTCACAATAAAGTCCATTCACCATATTGTATCGATTTCTGTGCAAACAGATAATTTAAAAAACTCTAAAACTTCCCTTGGTTGAAGAATAAAGCTAGTATCAAGAAATTCCAATAGTTTAAATCCGCTATTTACTGATTTAATTATTTCCTGCGATAGGTAATTCGAACTTGTGAATTAGCTATATCACCTGAATTGAAGGTTCTAACCATCGTAGATTCCGTTAACTCAAAAATATCATCATAATATTTTCCCGGCACTTTATCATAGGTGAATTCCACTCGGCTTCCACTGCTTGTAATCGAATATTTCCCTTTTGTCACACCGTTTGTTTGCCCACTGCACCAATTAGTTCCTAAGTATAATTCCCAATTCCCATCTTTAGTGAAAGTCTCAA
>JBJOFM010000152.1:0-10238 GCA_046048755.1 Bacteroidota bacterium
TGCTTTTACTGCTTTTATAAAAAATTATTTCATGGCCCGTGCTACTTAGTCGATTTCTGTAAATGACAAAATCCGAGGAATCCACCACCGGGTGATCGTGGTATCTGCTTACCCAACCGTCTACAAAATACCAAATCATCTGTGCTAACAACAACGGGGAAACCTCATCATCTGCAGCTAATTCCATTCCATAAAAAAATGCAGACGACAATTTGTTTGAAACCCCAGCATATCGTGCAATCCTTACTGCCTCCTCTGCATATAAACCATTTGGACTCCGCAATTTAGATCCCGGAAATTCACTAAATCTAACCGCACTAAGATCAAACTGTAATAAATGTGCGCTCCTCAAAATTGGCTCCGTTTCTTCAATTCGATCCCGAACCTCCCCCAAACGATGATTTTCAAAATACATCTTCTCCAACATCGTGGCAGTCTCTTCAGAAATAAAATAACCCTGAGTGGCTAAAAAATCAATATTAAATAAATTGGATGGCTGATCCACTAGAATTTGTCGAAGAGCAGTAGTTTCATCGAAATCAACACCGGGTGTAACTTGTACAATTTCAACCGCCTCACTAGACTGTCTATAGGCTTTATAATGTCCGTAAGTGTATGAATTATTTCCGCCTACCACCATCACGGTAATACCCATTTCCAATAACTCACCCATAGCTTCACTAAGTGCAAACTGCCGATTTTTTTCTTCCTCCGCTAACACCAAATTGCCTAAATCTGCAATTTCCAATGCACCAAATCGCCACATCAATCCATAAAACTGTTTTCTTACAGCATCGGCATCATCGCCAATACCTATGAGGGCTAATTTAACTTTTTTTAACTTTGGAAACGACTTACCATGTACATGAACCCTACCACCTACACATTGTTTTTGATCTCGGAATGGGGCCCAAATTCGTTCGTCTACGGGGGTAAAAAAAGCATCCAACATAACTTCTGCAAAATCGCTCCGATAGATTCCCGCAGCAAATCAAAGAATCCACATGGCTAATTTTGTAGAAATTATTTCAAAGGAATCAGCATTTCTTCAAAGTCGTACGCGCAGAAAACACCCAATGCATTGCCATCTAAATTGGAATGAAGCAACGTTGGCTCCGCAAATGGATTTCCATCATCGGAAAACTGAGATCGGAAATAATCTTGATAAGGTTGGTCATAAACCCAAGCCATCAAATACAAATCTTCAACCTTGCCGGTTCCTCCTGTACCCATCATAGACCAAGTTGTTCCACGATCAATAAACTGCAATGGTTCATTACCTTGTTTTTGTAGCGAATAACCTGGATCCGTCCAAGTTCTTCCCTCATAGAAAAATACTCCTTCCAAAAATGAAAACATCGGTTGATAATAAAATCCATTTACCGCCCCTTTGTATTCCAAATTAACATTCCAACGGAAGACTTGCTCTCCAAATTGATTAGTATCCCCTTTAAAATTCCAACTATTCACCATCCAATCGACTGTTTTCATGGCCGGTGGTACGGTGCATATAGATTTTATTTGATTCCCATCGGGCATAATCACCAACAATCGGTATCGATGTGAACTCTGAATTTTATAGGTAAAAGAATCCACGGCATAAACACTGTCTTGCGCTCTCCATTTCAATAAAACAGAATCCCCTTCGGTTAAATCTAATATACTTACCTGCGCCGATTTCTCAAATTTTGTTTGAGGCTGATAAGGACCAAAATACGGTTCCGTATAGGCAATTTGTACCTTCACCAGTGAATCTTTGGGCGATATATAACTCACCACAACCGGTTTGCGTACAAATGCCGGTGGATCTACGGTAGCATCGGTTTCACAGCTAGAAATCATTATCCCCACACCTACCATACAAACCATTAATATTAGGAATTTTTTCATCTTACTTACTGAATTTAAATGAATACGTTACGGTTGGAATAATAGGGAATAAAGTCACTTTTTTCAGCACTCTGCTATTAAAATCCGGACTGCTTCCACCGTAATAAAAAAACGGATTTGCCCGATTGTATGCATTATAACAACTTACCTCAACGGTTTCTCTACCCCGGCGTTTATCTCTACTAAATTGCAAGCCAACATCCAACCGATGGTAGGGTTCCATTCGAAACGAATTTCTTGCACCGTAATCCAGCGTTTGATTGCCCGAACTACCCCAAACATCCCAAACTTGCGGGTAGGTTTGCGGATACATCCCATTCACCGGAACAATTGCCTGCGGTAGCGTAATAGCATTTCCCGATCCATATACCCAAGTCGCGGAAATCGTTAAATTCTTACTCAACTTATAAATACCAACAATAGATACATCGTGCCGTCTATCGTATTTGGCATAATACTTCCTACCCGCATTCACCGAATCAAACTGCAATTCCGTCCAACTTAATGTATAACCAACCCAACCACTCAATCTACCTACCTTTTTTTGCAAAAACAACTCCATACCCTTACTCCAACCCTTACAAGAAGTAACCTGACTTTCCCAAGCTTTTTTATTCACCGGTACCGAAGGATCGAAAAAATCATTTTGTAAAATAAACGATGCCCCTTCTTTGTAGGTGATAATATCCGATAACTCTTTATAATACCCCTCCACGCTTACACTGAACCCTTTGTTGAAATCCTTGGCGATACCCAAAGCTACTTGTTCACTTTTCATGGGTCCCACCTTTGGCGTAGCAGGAATCCATAAATCGGTAGGCAGCCCTAATCCCGTATTGCTCAATAAATGAATATACTGCCACATAGTAGCAGCGCTTGCCTTAATCGCCAAATCCTTTCTAATCTGATACCCAGCAGAAAAACGCGTCTCTGGCTTAACCCAGTTTTTGCCCTCCACATGATAATGCGAAATCCGTACGCCGGGGTATAAATTCCATCTACCCTGTTTTATTTGATCCTCAATGTAGATACCACTTTCATAGGTCTGAATAATCTCCGATTTCCTATTTACAGGACTATTAGGCCCCAATTTCAATACGGTTGCAGACGGTTGAAATTGATGATTGATTGCCGATAGGCCATACCTTACCTTGTGCTTATTGTTTGGTGACCAATCGATATCGTACTTCAATCCGTAATCATCGATAACACTTTGATACTTCAATAAAAATTCCGGAGAATTTCGCTCTTTTAAATTCACTTCGATATTTAAATCGTAATGACTGTAAATGGCCGATAAATTCGCAAATGTTCGTTTATTAAATTGGTGGTTCCATCGTGTGGTTAACGTTCGATTCCCCCAACCAAAATTAGTTTTTAGAGATTGGCCATTCTGCTTGTCTGCAAAATAGAACTTATCCCTACCGAAATAACCCGAAATATAAATTTTATCTTTATCACTAAGAATATAGTTTGCTTTGGCATTTAAATCGTAAAAATAATACCCCGCATTACTGCCATTGGTAGCCGCCATAATGAGTGGTTGAGCCAAAATATCGGCATAGGTTCTTCTACCCGAAATCATAAAAGAACTCTTGTTTTTCTTTATCGGACCCTCAATCAAACCTCGAGAACTTATCAATCCTATTCCAAATTCACCAGAGTATTTGTTCAAATTACCCTCTTTCATATTCATCTCTATTACACTGGATAATCTACCTCCATATCTCGCTGGAAACCCGCCTTTTACCAACTCCACACTGCGCAATGCATCTCCGTTAAACAACGAAAAAAATCCAAATAAATGATTGGCATTATAAACGGTTGCCTCGTCCAGAATAATTAAATTTTGATCCGGTCCACCCCCGCGAACATAAATACCACTCTGTCCTTCACCCCCTTTTTGCACACCAGGCAATAATTGAATAACCTTCAACACATCCTTTTCACCCAATAATGCAGGAATATCCTTTATCTGCTGAACCGGAATGTCAATTTTACTCATCTCGGCCTTATCCGCAATGGTACTTTTCCGAACCGATATTTCCACCAATCCAATCTTATCGATAACCGCTAATTCTACATTGTGTGCAATGTCCTTATCCCCTTGTACTACCAAACTGTCGCCAACAAAACCAGATGCCTGAAAATAAACAACGGTTCGCTTTCCAGCAGCAATCTCAAACGTGTAAAATCCATAATTATTACTACGGGTCTTCTCCAAATCTGTTCCTACACTCACTCCCCCTAGCATTTCTCCGGTGCCCTTCTCTCGAATATAACCGCTTACCGTAAACGATTGCGAATAAATGAATCCAGGTATCAACGAAAGCAACGCTAAAACTAATCCCTTGAAATGGTTTCCGGCTGCCACTCTAGCCACACGATTAAAGTAAAATATACCCATTAAAACTTATTAACTGATTGATAAAATAACCTGTAAAACTTCTTAAATTACGATTTAAAACAGCGAAAGTTACACGCTACAATCACGTAACCCCTAAATTATTTGTCGATTTTTTCAATAACTTTCCCGATTTCGTATTACGCCCAATCAAATAGCAACCGGAGCCTTTATTGCTGGCCAAGGATCGTAGTTTTCCAAGGTGAAATCTTCATAGGTAAAGGCAAATAAATCCTTAATCTCCGAATTTAAACGCATTGTTGGATAGGGCTTTGGGACCCTCGATAATTGCAGATTCACCTGCTCCAAATGATTTGAATAAATGTGGGCATCGCCAAATGTATGAACAAAATCTCCAGGCTGAAGTCCACATACTTGCGCCATCATCATAGTTAGCAAGGCATAACTTGCAATATTAAACGGAACTCCTAAAAATAAATCCGCACTACGTTGATATAATTGGCAACTTAACTTCCCATTGGCCACGTAAAATTGAAACATGGTATGACAGGGCATCAGAGCCATACTTTGAATCTCACCTACGTTCCAAGCATTCACCAAAATTCTTCTGCTATCGGGAGAATTCCTAATTAAATCCAAGGCCTCCTGAATTTGATCAATAACTTTTCCATCTTTCGACTCCCAACTGCGCCACTGTTTCCCGTAAACCGGGCCCAATTCTCCATTTTCATCGGCCCATTCGTCCCATATTGAAACCCCGTTTTGTTTTAAATACGCAATATTCGTTTCTCCCTTAAGAAACCAAAGCAACTCGTGGATGATACTCTTTAAGTGTACCTTCTTACTGGTGATTAATGGAAATCCTTGTTGTAAATCAAATCGCAACTGACCTCCAAAAACACTGATAGTACCCGTTCCAGTTCTATCCGTTTTGTGGGTACCATGCTTTAATACATACTTCAAAAAATCTTCGTAAACGAAAGGCTGTTGCTCCATAAAATCCAATATTCAATATTAACATGCATTAACCTCCTTTACAAACCTAAAAAATCAACATTCTGTTGCTCAACATTCTAGATTAAACTCAAACCCTATATTTTCACCATTTTTTCAAAAAACAAGCATCCCTTCCAAACAAAAAAACTCGTAAGTTTGTACCCTCATTAATCATGGCTGAAATTGTACGATTACCCAAGATGAGCGACACCATGACCGAAGGTGTCATTGTTAAGTGGAATTATAAAGTTGGAGACAGTGTAAAAAGCGGGGATATCCTTGCCGAAGTAGAAACCGATAAAGCCACTATGGACATGGAGGTATATGCCAAAGGCACCATCCTGCATTTGGCTGTTTCTGAAGGCGATGCCACCCCGGTAGATAGTATTATCGCCATCGTTGGTGCGGCTGGCGAAGATTTCCAATCCTTGCTTAGCGGTAACAACGCATCGGCACCATCCGATAATAAAGTTACCGAAACAACAACCTCTTCGGATGCTTCCGCCACACCTGCAACAACAGCAGCTCCAAGTATTGCAACAACAACTGCTCCTAGCGCGCTACCTGTAACAGCTCCCACAGCTGCAAATACTTCATCCAATTCAGACCGACTTAAAGCTTCACCTTTGGCGAAAAAATTGGCCGAAGAAAAGGGCATTAATATTCAGGATATTTCAGGTTCCGGCGAAAACGGTAGAATCGTTAAGAAGGATATAGAAAATTATAGTCCGGCTGCATCAACCAATACCGCGATTTCCGCACCCGTTTCCGGAGTGGAAAGTTTCCATGAAGTGAATGTTTCTCAGATGAGAAAAACCATCGCTTCTCGTTTGGCAGAATCTAAATTCACAGCACCGCACTTCTATTTAACCGTAGAAATTAATATGGATAAGGCCTCTGCCGCAAGAGAGCAGATGAATGCCATTTCCGACGTTAAAATTTCAATGAACGATTTAGTAGTTAAAGCTACTGCAGCATCCTTACGTAAAAACCCAAACATCAATTCAAGTTGGTTGGGTAGTAAAATCCGATACAATCATCACATTCACATTGGTGTAGCAATGGCAGTAGAAGATGGTTTGCTTGTACCGGTTGTTCGTTTTGCCGATCAAAAATCGTTATCTCAGATTTCGTCCGAGGTAAAAGAATATGGAAAGAAAGCAAAAGAAAAGAAATTACAACCCCAAGATTGGGCAGGTAATACATTTACTATAAGCAATTTGGGAATGTTTGGTATTGACGAATTCACAGCAATTATCAACCCTCCAGACGCTTGTATTTTAGCCGTTGGTGGAGTAAAAGAAACCGTAGGCGTTGTTAATGGAGAAATAAAACCGGTTAAAGTGATGAAAGTGACGCTAAGTTGCGACCACCGCGTTGTGGATGGTGCAACCGGAGCACAATTCTTGAAAACATTAAAAGATTATCTCGAAGAGCCCGTTAAATTGTTAGTATAACATTGAAAGGGCTGCCACTGCAGCCCTTTTTTTTAGCCCATGAAAATAAAATTCAATCAGATACAAGACCTAAACGACGCCCGATACGCTTCTTCCGCTTTATCGGAATGGGTGGGTTTTACCCTAAATCAATTGCCCATTAGTAAGGTTCAAGAAATTATTGGTTGGTGTGCCGGTCCCAAATTGGCCATTGAATTAACGGAAATAGAATTACTAGATACTGCCATCAGTTGGTGTACCATTCTGCCGGTAAATACGCTGGAATGTAAGGCAGAATCGTTTTCATTTTGGATACAGAATATTCCAAACGCCCAGAACTACGAATGGATTGTAAACAGTCACGATTTACATCACCTAAATACCGATAATTTCAAAGAAATTCCCAGCGTGTATTTCCATTTTTTACCTCAATCTTTAGAACAAGTTACCCCAGAAATTATTAAAACCCCAAACCTAATAATCAATATTTCTAATTTTCAATCCAACACTTCTATCCTTGCATCGCTCTCACCCGAATTAATTAGCATTGATTGCGTGCCGGAAACAACACTTGGAGAAAAAAACTTTGAACTTACCACCGAATTATTTGAAGCCTTAGACATATTTTAATCATGAAAAAAATCACTTTAACCATACTCACTATTGCAACAATCATTGCATTTAGTGTAGGTCAGCAATCTTGCTCATCCAAACCCGAAGGTGCTTTCACAGAAGAAGAAAAAGGTGCCCAAGATTCTACAGACAGCACATCACAAGCCTCGGATTTTGAAGCCTTAATGGCACAAGATTCCATTAGCAAAGATTCACAAAAATAAAAAACATGAAAGTTGCAGTTGTTGGCGCTACAGGGCTTGTAGGCACCAAAATGTTGGAATTACTGGAAGAAAGAAACTTTCCAGTTACTGATTTACTGCCAGTGGCTTCTGAATCCAGTATTGGTAAAACCATCCAATTTAAAAATCAGGCAATTCCCATTATTTCTATGTCTGAAGCCGTAAATCAAAAACCGGCCATTGCCATTTTCTCTGCTGGCGGTACCGTTAGTAAAGAATGGGCACCAAAATTTGCCGAAAATGGAACGTATGTAATAGATAATTCATCGGCTTGGAGAATGGAAACCCATATTCCTCTGATTGTCCCAGAAGTAAATCCTCAGCATCTTCAAAAAGACAAGTTCATTATCGCCAACCCCAATTGTTCTACCATTCAAATGGTGGTGGCATTGAAACCTCTTCACGATCAGTTGGGATTAAAACGAATAGTGGTAAGCACCTACCAAAGCGTTACAGGTACAGGTCAAAAAGCCGTAACACAGTTATTTAACGAACGCCAAGGGGTTGATGGTCCAACGGTTTATCCGCACCCCATCGATCTAAATGTATTGCCACATATTGATGTATTTTTAGAAAATGGATACACCAAAGAAGAGATGAAAATGATGTTAGAAACCAAAAAAATCATGGATCTTACCGATACAGGCATTACCGCAACTACCGTTCGAATACCTACAGTTGGCGGCCATTCCGAAAGTATTAATGCCACCTTCCAAAAGGATTTCACGATAGAACAAATAAAAAACTTACTTCAGCATGCACCCGGCATAACCTTGCAAGACGAACCTATAAATAATATCTATCCGATGCCACTAACTGCACACGATAAAGACGATGTTTTTGTTGGTCGATTGAGAAAAGACGATTCCATGCCCAACACCTTGAATTTATGGGTGGTATCCGATAATCTTCGAAAAGGCGCAGCAACCAATGCTATTCAAATTGCTGAACTAATAGTAAAAAATCACTGGGTTAATTAAACGAAATCAAATAAGCATTGTTAATTAATCCACATGCTGTTTGAAACCGAAAACAATTTGCCTCTTTCCTCAGAAGAAAACAAAGCAGAAAATTCTGCGAAGGATTCTGCTGAAAGCTTACCAGAAAATGGTGCAACAGAGGCCATAGACAGCAGGCCTCGCTACCTCCGAGAGGCTATTTACCAAGGGGAATTGCATGCAGCACCCTATGCTCTAACAGTCACATCGCCAAAAATTGAACCCGTAGATAAACGATTGCTCAAAGCCAATGCCCATGAATCCATGCAGCATCAAGCAGAGCAGCAAATTTCCATGCTTAGAAAACAGGCCGAATTGCTCATTAAGCAAGCCAAAGCCATCGAAGAACGATTGGAAATATCGCACAATATTTACAAAGCAGATATCAACTTCGAGCCTGTAATTAATGGTATTTATCACCTGTATCAAAAAGAAGATGGAACCCAAGTGCTCTCCATGGTTGGCCCACACGAGTGGGGAAGTAAAATCCCTTACCAATCTTGGCTACATACCGTTAGATTATTGGCCGATAAAACCTGGGAAGTCCTAGCCTAGGTATTTAAATTCACAGCTTTTCTTACCGATCCTTGTTCCAATAATAATTTTTTAGCCGATTCATATTCCAATCCGGTCTCTTCCATTACCATCCGAGTACCTCGTTCAATCAATTTTAAATTAGTAAGCTGCATATCCACCATTTTATTGCCTTTTACATGACCCAACTTAATCATAACCGAAGTGGTAATCATATTCAACACCATTTTGGTAGCTGTGCCCGCTTTCATCCGAGTACTTCCCGTTACAAATTCTGGACCGGTTGCTACTTCCACGCAGACATCGGCCAGTTTGCCTAACTCTGTACGTTTATTACATGCAATCCCTCCAGTGAATATGCCTCTTTGCTTACACTCCGTTAATGCACCTAACACGTACGGTGTTCTTCCACTTGCTGCAATACCGATTACCACATCCCTTTCACAACAACCATAGGCTTCTAAATCTATCCATCCCTGTTCCCAACTATCTTCAGCAAATTCCACTGCTTTCCGTATAGCACCATCTCCTCCAGCAATAATTCCAATAACACGATCAAAATCCACACCGTAGGTTGGCGGACATTCACTGGCATCTACTATTCCCAATCGACCACTGGTACCGGCCCCCAAATAAAACAACCTACCCCCGCTCTTCATTCTCAGATAAACGGATTCACTAAGTTCCGCAATTACGGATAATTCCTCAGCCACTTTTTCATGCAAAATAGCATCTTCTTGATTGATGCCTGCTGCAAGTTCAAGAAAGCTTAGATTTTCTAATGCTTGGTGGTTGGAAGTCGATTCCGTCTCTCGATTTAAATCAATAGAATCCATATCCGTTATCAATCCATTCCACCCCAACCCGGTTGGGTTTCATCCAAAAACTGAATCCATTCCGAAAACATTGCATCTGGCATAACACGAGGAAACTTAGCTTGCCCCCCCAATTTACCCCTACGATCCATAAAGTCATAAAAAACAGATTCAGGGAACAAATGCAAATGCATGTTGGTTAATACATGTTTTCGCTCCGTAGCATAATCATCATTTAATTCCGAAAGTTTGGCATCCAAGGCTGCTGCAACTTCAGTATTTCTGCTTAATATTTCTTCATTATCACAACTTAAAAACCAACGGTGACTCATAACCCCAGCGCTATTTGT
>JBJOFM010000153.1:0-11048 GCA_046048755.1 Bacteroidota bacterium
CAAAAGTATAACAAAAATTTTGGAAATTAAAACAATAAGAGGCTAAAAACCTTTGAAAAACCTTTATTTGCAGTCAATTTCATTAATGAAAGTAGTTACAAATTCTGAGTCTTTGGAATCGCTGCGATCTGCTCTGCATACCAAACAGTTGGCCCTTGTTCCAACCATGGGAGCATTGCATGATGGACATTTGAAACTTGCGCAATCAGCCAAGGAGTTAGGGTATCAAGTATTGGTTAGCATTTTTGTAAATCCAAGACAGTTTAATAATCCAATAGATTTGGATAAATACCCACGAACCATAGAAGAAGATAAACAGAAGTTAATAGATGCAGGAATAGATGCTGTTTATATTCCTCAATCGGATGAAGTTTATTCGGAAGATATTCAAGATGTACAAGTAGATTTGGGTGCATTGGATAGTGTTTTTGAGGGACATTTTAGACCTGGTCATTTTGATGGGGTGGTACAAGTGTTGTATCGTTTTTTTTTACGTGTTAAACCGCATGCTGTTTTTTTTGGTGAAAAAGATTTACAACAATGTATGGTAGTAAAAAAACTGTTAATTCAACAATTTCCTTACATTGAATATTACCAAGTTCCAACGGTTAGAGAAAGTTCTGGCTTAGCTATGAGTTCAAGGAATCAGAGACTCTCTGAGGAGGGCAAGAAAAAGGCAGCCGAAATATATTCGGTACTTTCTACCTTGAAAAAGCAATGTTTGTTGGGTGATTTCAAGTCGATAGAGATGATTAATCGATTAAAAGACATAGAAATAGAAACAGAATATCTAGCGTGGGTCTTTTTACCCGATATGCTGCCAATAGAACCCAAAGACCATCATAAGCACAAGCATCAGGCCATTATTTTTGCTGGGTATTTGGAAGGTGTTCGATTAATTGATAATCTAGTATTTGAATTTGCCTAAGCGATAGGAAATTAGGAAAGGGTAGATTGAATTTCTAAATTATTCCTTTTGTTTTGAGTCGATAATAATTGTTACCGGACCATCATTAAGCAACTCTACTTTCATGTCGGCACCGAAAACTCCCAAGTATGTAGGAATGTTGTGTTTGGACATTAAACATTTACAAAAATTGGTATACAGTTGTGAAGCAAGATCTGGAGTGGCGGCTCGAATAAAAGACGGTCTATTTCCTTTAGCAGTTTGAGCATGCAAAGTAAATTGAGAAATGGCCAATACAGAACCAGAAACATCTTTGATGCTTAAGTTCATTTTTCCATTTTCGTCAGAAAAGATTCTTAAACCGGCAACTTTATCGGCTAACCAGACAACATCGGATTCATTATCAGCACCTTCAATACCAACGAGAATCAAAAACCCTTGACCAATTGCATTGATCAAATTACCGTCAACGGTAACTTGAGCTTTTGATACTCGTTGTATTACTAAACGCATTATTCTTTAATGAATTTTCTTGTGTAAATACCGTTTTCAGAGTGCACAGAAACCAAATATATTCCTGGAGTTAATGAAGAAATATTCACAGTGGTTTCTCTTGAATTTGAGGCTGCGTTATTTTGAACAATAGCTCCATTAACATTCATTATAGTAATTTGTTGAATTGCTTGACCTAAAGTTATTGTTAAATAATCATGTGCAGGGCTAGGAGAAACAGTAAATTTAGGTTTTGATAAATTCTTGTTTGATAGAACTTCGGTTCCATTTACGAAGGTATGGTTTAATGCATCTGTGGTTGAAATTGAAAAACCATTATCAATTGTACCGCTTGGGTCAATGAACATACTTACGATATGCATTTTATTAAATTTCCAATCAGCGTTAATGGGGAAAGTGAAGTTATGAATAAAAGTATCACCTTGCTTTGCGCTACTTCCATAAGCATTACTTAAACCATTGAAACTAGGAGAAATAAATCTACCTACATGATCATATACCATTTTAGAAGCAGGAACTGGGTTGGCCAATAATTCAAATCCACCCATAACGCCATTGCTTCCTCCTGCGTAGGCATTGCTTTGATTATAACCATTTGTGGTACCGGTAACGCTATCTTCTACCAAAGCACAAACCAATTTATAGTTTCCGGTAATATCTGATTTTACGGTTGTTTTAATACTAACCTTTAATTCTCGAGACACGGAGTTCCACTGTGCAGCCGTATAAAAAACACCCTTGGGAGCCTGTATTACGCGTTTCAAGAAATCCTTATCCATGGCCGATGGATCTACATCATTGCCTCGGTCTACCACAGCACTTGGATAGCCAGAGATTTTGCTTCCTAGTCCTGCATCCCAAGTGTAGTCCTCCATGGGGTCATTATTGTGAATCGCAATTCCTTGAAAATATCCCTTGTATTTAGTATCCATGTTTTTCAATGAAACAGCACCTCTAGGGCACCATGCACACCATGTACCCGTAGCCTCTTCTCCAATCACCATTTTGTCTTGAGCAGGAACAACCGGATCAACAATAATTTGCTTACTATCGTCTAAATTGTTTTCATCACTTGTTTGGTTGATACTAACGATTTCAGCGATAAATGCGTTGCTTCCAGCCGCAATCGTCCAAGGATTTTGCCATTTTAATAAAGCTGCTGTGTTTTTTGCAATATTTAAACCGCTGAATTTCAACTGTTCGCTTTGGTTATTGTATGAAATTTTAACTTCGGCTTCAGTTATTGTTTCGGTGCCTATATTTCGTAATTGAATGCTAGGTGTTACACTGCTTCCAGATAAAAATCCTAATACATCGTTAATAGCACTAACGGCCGCATTTTTTGTGTATGAACTGCCGGGTGCAGTGTATTCGTAGGTAACATCGTCTACCCAGAAACTGCTTCCTTGCAAAGGGAATAAATCCATTGTTGCAATTTGGTAAGATCCATTTTGAAAGGTTCCTAGACTTACGTTATCAATCAAAATTTCCCATGTATTGGTGTTTAAGAACGATTTGATATTTAAATTAAACCATTGATTTTGAGGATATTTTCCAGAAAATACCAGTCCAGTTTTAGTGTTTGTAATTGAAAGGTCGCCGGATGTTTCGAAGTACACATCAAAAGTATAGCCTTTACCAGCAACCGTTTGTTCTTGAAAATTAAAATAGGCCGATTTGCCTGTTTCCACAAATAAGTTCATCCCTAATGAGAAGTTGCCTGTGGTGTATTGGCCTCCAAAGGGTAAAATAATATCCTGCGGTCCTCCAGAAGCCACTGTTGAACTGAAATACAAGCTGTTGCTACCGCTTTTTGCCTTGTTGTTAACTACTTTGGCATCGTCTGCTCCACCACCTGTTTTGCTTGTCCAAGTTTCCCAGGTATTGCTCTTTTGAGCAATAAAATCACCCGCGGTGTATGTCTCAAAATCATCGGAAAAGGTTTGTGCACTGGCCGATAAAAGTAAAGACCAAGTTGCTAGTAGGAGTATTTGTTTTTTCATATTACACATTTGAAGTTATGCAATATACGAATACCCCGCGTAAATAATTGCTAAATCAATCGTGACGTTGGCCGCCTAATATGCTAAAAACATGCAAAATGTGAGGGAATATGGCATCCATCGATTCTTTTGCTCCTCTACTAGATCCCGGTAACGCCAAGACCAAGGAGTTTTCAATAAATCCGGAAACACTTCTGCTTAACATTGCGTAGGGAGTGCGGTTTTGACCATAATTTCTAATTGCTTCTTCAATGCCTGGAACTCGACGTTGAATGATTGGAATTAAGGATTCGGGAGTGACATCTCTTTTGGACAATCCAGTTCCACCCGTAAAAATGATTAGATCAATTTTGTTTTCTACCCCTTGTAAAGCCGCTGTTTGAATTTCAGAAATTTCATCGGGAATAATTAACAACTCCAAAACGGTTACACCAAGATGTTCTAATTGGTTTTTTATATTCTGGCCTGCCGAATCGGTTTTGCGTCCAGCAAAAATGGAGTCCGAACAAACTATCACCTTCGCCGTTAAATTTGGTAATGGTTTCTTCTTGATATCGGACTTTCCACCTTGTTTCTCTTTTAACTGAATGCGATCAATACAGATGCCTTTATCTATGGGTTTCAGCATATCGTACAGTGTTAATGCGGCCACCGATGCCGCATGCATGGCTTCTACCTCAACTCCAGTTTTATAAATGGTTGCTACTTCCACTTCGATGTGTATGATAACATCCTCCATGTGGAAGCGAACTTGCGTATATTCAATAGGTAGCGGGTGACAATCGGGAATAAGCTCCGCTGTTTTCTTTGCAGCAAACAACGCTGCTATTCTTGCCGATTCTAGCACATTTCCTTTGGGTACAGCATGGTTGTTAATTGCATCAATCGTTTCTTGTTTGCTACAAACAACTTGTGCTGTGGCAATCGCTTTGCGATACGTATGGGATTTATGAGTGATGTCTATCATTGGTTTATCTTCCAATTTTCTTGATCGGTGTCCATGATTTCTTTACCCCAAATGGGCAACTCCTTTTTTATTCGCTCCACCAACTCCGAACAAGCATCGATAGCTGCTTTACGACGTTTGGAAGAGGTAAATACAAATAAACACATTTCGCCAACAGCTACATGTCCTAAGCTGTGATAAATATGCATGCATGTAAGATCGTATTGGCTAAAAATATCCTCTCTAATACTTTGGGCCAATTCCAAAGCCATTTCCTTGTAAGCGGTATATTCTATTGCCTTTACTTTGCCTAGATTGGTTTCATCTGCTCTAACCTGTCCTAGAAAAATTGAGTGTGCCCCAATATTAGTCTTACTTTGATGTGCAGCAATTGAGTTCGCAATCTTCTCAGTAGATATAGGTCCGTCAATAAATATATTTTTGTAACTCATTATTTAAAAGTAATATATATTATATTAATTGAATCTTTACTTTAAATATTAATTCTTAACATGGAATACCCCTGTTGGTTGAAAACTATCATTTCATTAACGAGTTTTCCCGGTTTTCCAATGAGTTGATTGATAGCCTCTATGGATAATAAGCTCCCTATCAAACCAGCGGTTGCCCCAAGTACCCCAGCCTCTTCACAATTGTTTGAATTGAGATTGGTTATCTCTTCGGAAAATATACTTCTGTACGATTTAAATCCTTCTTCGAGGTTATTTAAACAGATTATTTGTCCTTCGTTTCGGTAAATCGATCCAGTGAGTATGGTTTTTTGTAGTTTTTCGGCTGCATGCGTAGTGGCGTATCGACAAAGAAAATTATCGGAACAATCGATGATCAAATCCGCTTTTTCTAATAATTGGGTTGCATTATCTTTGGTAATTTGGGTGTCTATTCCTGTTGCTTGTATATCGTTAAATTGTGAGTTCAATTTTTGGGCAGCATGAATCGCCTTGTTTTTGCCAATATCATCCATTCCAAAGAGAATTTGTCTATTTAAATTGTCTAAACTTACCGTATCTGCATCAATTAAAGTTATATTTTTAATGCCAGCAGCTGCCAAATACAGCGCTACGGGACATCCAAGTCCACCTGCACCAACGATAGCAATATTACTTTTTTGAATTACAAGTTGATTGACTAGACCAATTTCAGGAAGTAATATTTGACGGTAAAATCTATCCACGTTATCCTCCTGAAAATGGTGGCAAAATAGCTATTTCATCGTTGGCTTGTAATAGGGCAGTTTTAACAATTTTTCTATTAACAGACATTACAAAACCTAGGGATTTTAACTGAGGATACTGTAGGAGTAAATAGGAATGTAGTTCTTCTAATTGGTAAAAATAATTGCATACCAGTTCATGACAACCTGTTATCTCGGCTGATTTTCCAAAGAATAATAAGCGTAAGGTTTGGTTTTGGTTCATGATATTGTAGAAAAGCAAAAATAACCAAACTTGTATATTGGATGGAATTTAAAATTCTACCAAGTAAGCAATAATCAGTTTAATGGCCGCAATGTTTAAGACAATGGCAAGTATTCTTTTGATGGTACTGTTTGAAAAATCTGATGCCCCTTTCCATGATCCAAATAGACCGCCTATAATAGAGGCCACTAAAATCCACACAATATGATGAAAATCCGATGTAGATGGGTGTGATAATTCTAATAATATTGTGGGTTTTCCAACGAGCCCAGCAATTGAGTTTGCCACGATGAATGCGGCGCTAATAGCAGCTGTTTCTTTTGCGTTGTGCCATCCCAACAATAGAATAACAGGTGACAAAATAATACCACCACCAATTCCGATCATACCGGAAACTAAGCCAATGGGTATTCCAATTCCAATTAGTAAAGTCGCAGTGGGAACTGTTGAAATAATTGTGGATTCAGGTTTCGTGGTTTTTTGAGAAAATACCAATTTTCCAAGGTCTAACAGTCGGATGGAACTTATTAATAACAAGCAACCCAAAATGAACTTATATAAATTGGGATCTATTGGGATTTTACTTCCTAGAAAAGACGCAGGAATGGATCCTAAAACAAGCCATAAAAAGGTTTTTTTCGGAAAATCAATTACTCGGTAAAAGTTCACAAATGCTATGGATGCCACTAAAATATTGAGAACCAATGCAGAGCTTTTACTGAGGTCGTTAGAAATACCCAATAAGGCTAGTAACGCGAGATAACTGCTTGCACCTCCATGACCAACGGAAGAATATAAAAATGCTACAATGAAAAAGAGAAAATAATAAAATTCCATGGATTTTAACGGTAGACAAGGGTAGCTATTTTATTGATATATAGTTGTTTTAGATTAAAATGGAATGTATTTTAACGATATTCCTGAAGCATTGCTTTCCCAGTTTTCTGGTAAAATTACCAGTGCATTGGCTACATTTAACGTGGATAAATTGAACGATTCCTGTCCTGTTAGAATAGTTATTTTTCCATGGTTCACATTGCCTTTTACAAAATGTGTGAGGCCAATTTTTTTCTGATAGGAATTTGCTAATTCACCGATAGGGAGTTGCTCGTAATATTCACCAACCGTAATGCCGCCATTTATTTGTTGAATTAATGGATTAACCCAAGCATGAAAGCAACTATTAACAGAAGCTGGATTTCCTGGAAGCGCTATAAAAATTTGATTGTTTAATAGGCCGATAAATAAGGGTTTCCCAGGTTTCTGTTTAACCTTATAAAAAACTTCAATAACCCCAATATCTTCTAAAACGGTTTTAACATAATCAAAATCCCCTACCGAAATCCCTCCCGTTAAGACGATAACGTTGGACTCCTTCATGGCAGATAAAATACAGGATTTAAGGGCTTGAGGGTCATCCATGCAACGAGAATATGGCAAGGTTTTTATTTTTTTTTCAGCAAATAATGCTTGAAGCATAGGGCCATTGCTATTAAAGATTTTTGCCTCAGGTAGTGCTTGGCCAATTTCTACTAACTCATTTCCAGTTATTATGATAGATATTATTGCTTTATTAATTACTGAAACTTGAGTGATACCTAAAGTAGCCAATAAACCAATAATTCCACTGGTTATTTTCTGACCTGCGGATACCACTGTTTGATTGATTTTAGTTTGTGAACCTTTCTTCCGAATGTTTAGATTGGCTTGAATTGGTTGTGTAAATGTTACCCATTTTTCGGTTTCTATGGCCCATTCTTGTTGGATTACGGAAACGCATCCAACCGGGACACTGGCGCCGGTAAAAATTCGTATTGCCTCACCATGTTTCAACGGTGTTGACCAATGGTCTCCTGCTGCTATTATTCCGCAAAGGATGAATTTTTCGGGAATTTCATTCTCCCAGCAAACTGCATAACCATCCATAGCGGAGTTGTCGAAACTGGGTACATCCATGGGAGCTACAACATCAGTAGCTAGAATATACCCCAAACTTTCAACTAAAGGAAGTTCAACAATTTCTTTATCAATAGAAAGTGTAGTTAATTTTGAAATGGCTTCCCCTTGATTTACCACATTAACCTCCAATTTTTATCATACTGCGATTGACAATCTGTTCGGGATTTGTTTCCGTGTATTTGGGTGTGAATTGCCCCCCCAACGCGGCTTCCTTGTGTTTTACCGATTTAAAAATTAGCGTTTTAATATCTTCACCGGATCGATAGGATGTTAGAAGATCTATTTCGTTTTTATCAAAAAGGCAATTTTTAATTTTACCATCGGCTGTTAATCGCAATCGATTGCATGAAGTGCAAAAATGGTCACTCATTGTAGTGATAAAGGCGATTTTTCCTAGGGAACCAGGAATTTTATAATGTTTGGCTGTGTCATTGGGAGAATCGTTAACTTTCTCTAATTTATATTTCTGTTCAACGATTTCTTTAATTTCTCTTGCGGTAAGGACTTTTGCGGGATCCCAGAAATTACCATCAAAAGGCATGAATTCAATAAAACGCACTTCTATGGGCATTTGATTAGTTAAAAACGCAAAATCAAATATCTCATCTTCTATCTGGTTTTTAACGGCAACCACATTGAGCTTTACTTCAAAATTCTGAGCAATAAGTGAGTTAATGTTTGTCCAAACACGATTGAATTCATCTCTTCGGGTAATCTGCTTGAATTTTTCTGCTTTTAGTGAGTCTAGACTTATGTTTATACTATTGATTTTATGATCTTTTAGTATATTTATATATCTATCTAAAAGCAAACCGTTGGTAGTTAGGGTTAACTGTATAGGTAATTCGCTTAAACCGGTAATTATTTCAGTAAGATCTTTTCGTATTAGAGGTTCACCCCCGGTAAGTCGGATTTTTGTAACCCCAAGATCGGTGAAGATTTTGGCAATGGAAACTATTTCTTTGGCCGACATTAATCGATGCGGTCTCAAAAATTCATAATCTTCATTGGGCATGCAGTAACTACAACGAAAATTGCAATTATCGGTTAGCGAGATTCGCAAATAAGAGTGTTTTCTATGGTGTAAATCCTCCAACATCGCCCACTAATAAAGGTTTCGAATTTAGCGAACAAAATTGGAGATTAGGTTGACTACCTGCGTAAAAGAGTTACGGTACCTTTGCTATGTAACCATTGATTATTCAGTTGTAATCCAGTAAACATGTAAACATATTGACCATCCATAGCTGGTTCACCATAACTATCGGTTCCGTCCCATAAAGGTTTCGAGGGGCTGGAAATAAAGATTAATTCTCCCCAACGATTGAAAACTTTCATTTCAAAATTGGAAAGCGTTTGATAATTGTAGGGCCCAAAGAAATCGTTTTTACCGTCTTTACCAGGGGTAAACGCATTTGGTGTGAAAATTTGGGTAGATTTTGGCAAGTAAAGGTTGAAATACGCCGAATCTGCGCATCCTTTATCTGTTATAACAACTATTTTAAATGAACTGAATCCAGTATCAAAAACGGTTTTTGTAAACGATTGTTTTTGGGTAGAAAATAGTTGATTATCTCTATACCAAAATGCTTGATTTGGAGTTGTACCTGAATAAATGAAGTTCCACAAGCTGCCTTGAGGGTCTAAGTTTATTAAATTAGCAGTTGCGGTGAAATTGGGTTTGGGATTAACTACCAACGTTATGGTATCAAAATCGGTACAGCCATTTGTGTTTTCTAGAGTACAAATAACAGAATATTTGCCACTTTTTATTCCCGTAAAACCTGTATTTGATATGGCATTAAGTGAAGGTATTTTCCAGGAAATTGTTTTCATGGATTGACCACTTTTTGCATTATAAAATCGAAAATAAATCGGTTGTTCCTCACAAACTTGGGTGTCGAAAGCTATTAATTTTGGCGCATCCAACACCGTTAATTTTTTAATGGAAGAATCTCTACAACCGTCCTTAGTTGTGGCCATCAGTTTAATGGTATATTTTCCACTGCTAGGATAGGAAAATGTAATGTTATTACTAGTTTTGGGTAAAAGCGGTTTTAAGTCCCAGATGATGGTTGCACTTGGATCACCAGGGGTATTTGCCGAAGCAATAAATGGTTGTAAATTTTCGCAAACTTGGGTGTCTGACATATTTATTACCGATAATGGTAAGGTTTTAACAGAAACGTTGGCAGTAAAAATACCGGAGCAATTTTTGCTATCTACTATAGTTAGACTTAAGGTGTAGTTACCTGGGGTATTTAATGTCCAAATGGGTCTAGAAGTAGTTCCAACTAAACTACCCATGGTCCATGTATATGATTTTATGGTGGCGGGATCTACTGAAAGATTGGGATTCGGTGAGAATATGCTTCCTTTACATAAAACAGTATCGTTCAGCGTGACCTCCGCTCCAATTTTAGTGATTTCAATATCGAATGAAGTCGAGTCTCCGCAAGGTGAGATATAGGCGATGGTATATTTCCCTGCAGGATTATTATAGGAAAACCTACCTCCGTAAATTCGTTTATTTTTTAAGTATGCTCCTTCAGCAGTGCTACAATTTCTTATGTAAAAGGTGCCAGTGTTTGTATCGATGGATTGACTTTTTAACCAAATGAAATTTAATAAATTAAAGGATCCGAAACTTGATTTACATGTTGAATTGTTTTGTTTTCGAAGTTCAATGGTGCAAGGCAAAGGATCGGCCACTATTTCTACCCAATCCAAACCATCGTCGGGTAAAAATGCGGGTCTAAATTTTTTAAACCACTGGGCATTGGATATAGGTTCAAATTGAGTTTTAATTTGGGTAGGAAATTTCCAAGTCTGAGTAATACTGCCATCTACAGCGGAAAGTTTGTACAAGGAAAGCACAATGGAATCGTGTACAATTTTAAATTCCGCCATCGATTCAAAAAATAAACCTAAGGGCATGTTGCAATTTTCCCTGGCGATAAATGTTTTGTCTGGAGTGTTAGGGTCATTTCGGGTTCGAGCCATCCACCAATCTACCCACGCTCCAACAAGATATCCCTCTGGTGTATTGCCTGTACCATAAACTAAGGGATGATAGTTTTTATTTGTAGATGGTATAGCTCCTAACCAATGTTCGTTATAATCCCCAACTGTGGTAGTGCGGCAAACAAAAGCACCTTTTATCCGAACTATATGAGTACTTAAATCGTAGGTTTTTTTGGAGTAAACACCGGCTACAGCATAAAAGCTGCCAGCGTCTAAAACATTGGTGGCCTTCGATACATTAGCATTATAATTATTTC
>JBJOFM010000154.1:0-7037 GCA_046048755.1 Bacteroidota bacterium
ATTTGAACTTCTTGATCAAAACTTGGATAATCGAGTACCACCTGATACATGAAACGATCTAATTGAGCTTCGGGCAATGGATAAGTACCCTCTTGTTCAATAGGATTTTGTGTAGCAAGTACAAAAAAGGGCTCGTCTAAATTATATTCTTTTCCCGCTGCCGTTACCTGCCTCTCTTGCATCGCCTCCAGCAAAGCTGCTTGGGTTTTAGGCGGAGTTCTGTTTATCTCATCGGCCAAAACAACATTGGTGAAAATTGGGCCTTTGATAAACACGAATTTTCGAGAATCATCCAAAATTTCACTACCAATGATATCCGAAGGCATTAAATCTGGTGTAAACTGTATCCTACGAAAATCCAAATGCATGGATTGAGACAACGTTTTAACCAGCAATGTCTTGGCTAAGCCAGGAACACCTACCATCAAAACATGACCATGACAAAATATTGCCGTAATTAAAGCATCAACAACCTCATCTTGCCCAACAACTACTTTTGCAATTTCCTGTTTTAAGGACTGCGTTTTTACTGTGAATTCTTTGGCTAACTGAACTATATCCTGATTATCCATTGTCCCATTTCTTAATAAAATCACATTCCAAATTCCGCATATTTATACGTATATAGGTTTTTTTGCGGTATTTATCTACCCAAGCTTCAATGGCCTTTTGCTTCTTATCCATATCCGCCTCCATCTGTATTCTAGAATAATCTTGAACCAAATTAGCAACGTGAGGCGCTGTAAAAGACTTTAGATATAACATACGATATACCTGCCTACCGTCCGGGGTAAATGTAATCGTTGGACGAGTGAATTCACCCGGTTTCAACTTATCTAACTCCTTTTTTACATCCGATGGCAATTGTTCAAACGTCAATTTTTGCAAACCCGTCATTTCATCGGTAAAAAATCCGCAATTAGCCCTGTTTCCATAATCCTGACCTAAATTAGGGAATGTGCTGCTATATTTTTTTACGGCATTACACCAATTATCGGTGCTCAATTCCATCAACTGGTAGGCACTATCAATTTTCGACATTGCCTTAGCAAAATCTTCACTGGTATTTTCAGGTCGAATAAGGATGTGCGCCGCAATTACTCGCTCCCCCTTTCGTTTAATCAATTTAACTATATGAAAACCAAAACCCGTTTCAAAGACTTGACTTATACTGTCAGGCTTCAATTTATACGCAATACGTTCAAACTGAGGCACCATTTCCCCACGGCCAAACTCCGGTAAAACACCTCCATTGCTTTTGGTACCGTCCATGCTATATGCACGCGCTAATTTTTCAAAACTCTCACCCTTTAAAATACGCTTTCTAAGAGACTCCAATTGGGATTTTGCGAACTCCTTCGCCTCGTCCGATATTGGAGGCTCAACCAACAATTGGGCTACCTCCACTTCGGCAGGAATAATTGGCAGGCTGTCCTGAGGTATTTTTTCGTAAAATTGACTTACCTCCTTCGGTGTGATTTTAATGTTTGCGGTAATAGTCCGTTCCATTTCTTTGGACAGCATCTGATTGCGCATCATAGGCCGAATTTCAGCTTTGTACTCACCAATACTCTTACCTAAATATTTTTCTAAATCACTAATTGACCCAGCCTGTCTTTGGAAATAACGCAACCTATTTTCTATTTCAGCCTCTACTCGATCATCCTCTAACGGCAAACTGTCAATCTCCGCCTGAGACAACATCAATTTTTCAATGATCAGTCGCTCTAATAAAAAACAAAACTGCTTTTGGGAATCAGGTAAAGCAACACCACGAGAAAGTTGCATTTTCTCTGTTTCAAATTCACTATACAAGATTACCTTATTACCAACTATGGCTACACCCCCATCGGCAAACTGTGGAGGCATGGCTACCGTAGATTTTTGAACTACTTGAGCCTTTATTCCAACAACTGCTTGGAATAGAATAAGAGCAACAAAATATTTTCTTATTAATCGCATTATTTTCCAACCAACTCAGTGGTAACTTGTTGTAAGTAATTCGAATTAATATCGGTCTTAAAACGAGTTTTTAATGCTGCTAACCAATCTTTCTCTAACTTTTCTTGATACTTACTACTAACCGGTCCGCGAGTTTCATCCAATGATTTGTCCATGGCCGGTAAAAAAGCTTTGTTTTTAAAGACCACAAACTGATTACCTATCAATCCAACGGAATAGATTCCTGGTTTTGCAAACGTTGGTTTTGCATTATTCTCGATATCATTAAAAACCGTTAACAACGCGGCCGATGGTTTAAACAAGAAAGAATCCGAACGCTCGTATTTGCCAATTTTATATGAAAAATCTAAGGCACTTGCCTTGGTATTAAATCTGCGAATGCTATCCAAGGCGATACCCTTTTTCAATTGCTTTATTACGGTCTTTGCCATCTTTTCATCCTTACAGAAATAAAACTCACCATCTACCCTGTTACCCCAACGATACACGCCTTTTTGTGATGCAAAAAAATCAGCTAAACCTGCAGAATCCGTATTGGCTCGCATCCAAACAACCTCCTGCATTCTGTTAAACATCAAAATTCCTTCCCGATATTCTTGGTAGATATCTCTAAAATCAGCATTAAAATATTCTAGATTCTTATCTTGATACTCAATTACTAATTTGCTTATATATTCATTTAATAATGCATCCACCGCTTCGGCTACCGATCCACCATGAGCGCGATTATTCTTTTCAATAAAATCTACAAAATCAGAAACCTCGTACTCTTCGAAGATGGCTATTTTGTCACCAGATGCAGCTTTTGATGCTTCCAATTTAAATAATTGCAAGCTTTGTAATTCGTACTTCGTTGCCTTTTTTGTCTTTCCACTGCCGGTTACAACGTCAATGACTTTCGGTAGTTTATTAGCATCAAACTTACCCTTCAAAAAATTTGTATCTAAATACACTTTTAATGCAGAAACAGCCAAAGCATTCAGGGTGAAATTATTAGCCAACTTTATCTTAGATACCAAAGAATCTACCGAAACCTTAGATCTTGAATCTTTTTGAACTTCATTCTTCAAGTAGTTTTTCATTTGGTCATAACTACCCAATGGTTTAACAGACATTCTTTGCAAAATATGCCAACCTCCATTGGTTCTAAACGGCTTGCTTATGTCACCATCTTTCGCTAGAGCAAAACCCTGATCTACCCAATTTTGCTTATCAACATCTCCCAAAAACTGAGTTACACGTACGAAATCTAACGCTCCATTGTTGTATCTGCTCGAATAATCCTCACTGTAGTTTTGAGCCATACTTGGGAAAGTCTCAGCACCGCTGATTATCTTATTATAAATATCATCGATTCTCTTTTTAGCCTCTGCTTCCGAACCTTCCTCTTTACCATTCACCCGAATCATGATATGATTCATCTTGATATCGCCTCTATTCAAACGCTTATCTTCAACGCGTAAAATATGATATCCGAAATCGGTTTTAAATACCGTGGAAATTCCTCCAACCGGAGTATTATAAGCATAGTTTTCAAATTCATATACTACCTGCATTGCCGTCATATACCCTAAACTACCACCCGCATTGCTAGAACCTGGGTCTTCACTTTCCTGCTTAGCCAAATCGGCAAAATTTTGAGCCGATGGATTCCGCATCAACTTGCGATAAATTCCGTCTATTCTATCTTTGGCAGCTTTATGCTTTTGTTCATTATCATCAGGCGAAGCCAAGATCAAAATGTGTGAAACTTTCACCTCATACTTCAAGCGTTCATAAGCCTCTTTAATCAAAGCATCCGTAACATTTCTATCATAAAGGAAATTCTTAGCCAGCTGATCCCGATACATTCCCAATTCTTTTAAATAAGCTTTATTCGTATCCAAACCCGCTAATTTAGCATCCAATACCTTCATTTTGAACTTAATATATAAATCCAAATGTTCCTGAATATCTGCTTCCGTAGCTGGCTTTTGGCGCAAATTAGCATTCTTTAAAAACTGCCGTTTGAACTCATCGGCATAAACGGTAATATTCTTGCCAGATGCATCCTTTATTGTAAAAATAGACTTTTCCGAATCTGGCATCGCCGCCAATAGATCATTTACCGGGGCGGCCAAAACCGGTCGTTCTTTGTCCACTTCTATGTGATTGTCAATCTTTTTAGCTTTTGACACATTACTACCACCTTGTCCAAACGCCGAAAACGCAGTAGTTAAAACAAACAACGAAACCAAATATCTTTTCATAACTTATTAATCGATTATTAAACGTTCAAAAATACAAAAATCAATAGCAACTTACTGCTGTCTGCTATCTTGAATAATTTTCCAAAGTGCATCTTTCAATTCAACCAA
Organism: Bacteroidota bacterium; assembly: GCA_046048755.1. Lineage (GTDB taxonomy): Bacteria > Bacteroidota > Bacteroidia > NS11-12g > UBA955 > JAGKXC01. The sequence continues at coordinate 4,320 of JBJOFM010000154.1, forward strand.
TCCTTGCTGAGCAACCGCACTAATAAACATTAAATCTACTCCGTCCAATTGTTTTCTGATTTCTTGTTTTAATTCATCGTCTAAGAAATCACTTTTACTTATTACCACTAAGCGCTTTTTAAACAACATTTCAGGGTTGAACTTTTCCAACTCAGCTTGCAAGGTTTCATATTCTTTCCGGTAATCATCGCTATCCGCTGGGATTAAAAACAACAAACAAGCATTTCGTTCAATGTGCTTTAAAAAACGATGACCCAATCCCTTTCCTTCGCTTGCCCCTTCTATAATTCCAGGAATATCGGCAACAACAAAACTTCTAAAATCTCGGTACTCAACTACTCCTAAGTTAGGCACTAACGTAGTGAAAGGATAATCGGCAATTTCGGGTTTTGCTGCCGTAATCACACTCAACAAAGTACTTTTTCCGGCGTTGGGAAAACCTACCAAACCAACATCAGCAAGTACCTTCAATTCCAAAATAAACCATCCCTCAATTCCCGGTTCACCAGGTTGTGCATATTGAGGTGCCTGATTGGTACTGGTAGCAAAATGTACATTACCCAAACCGCCTCTACCCCCAGGTATCATCACCTTTTTCTCACCGTCCTCTGTAATTTCAAATAATATTTCACCGGTTTCCGCATCTTTGGCCACCGTTCCCAATGGCACATCCAAAATAATACTTTCCCCCGATCTTCCAGTAGAACGATTTTCACTTCCGCCCACACCATCACCAGCAAATACATGCTTGCGGTATTTTAAGTGCAACAACGTCCACAACTGCGAATTCCCTTGCAAAATAATGTCTCCACCCTTACCTCCATCGCCTCCATCTGGTCCCCCACGGGGATTTAATTTAGTTCGATTATAATGTCTGCTACCTGCACCTCCTTTGCCACTTCGACAAAAAATCTTAACATAATCTATGAAATTACTATCTGGCATGAAGTGCAAAGGTCGGTAAAAACCACGCATCTTGCTTATTTTCGCAGTTCAAATCCAAATGTCCGCGCAATATACTTTTCAGGAAATCGAAAAAAAGTGGCAAGATCACTGGCGTAAAATCGAATTATACAAAACCGAAATTAACCCAAATAAGCCCAAATACTACGTTTTAGACATGTTCCCCTATCCCTCCGGATCTGGTTTACACGTGGGGCATCCTCTGGGTTATATCGCCTCAGATATCGTTGCGCGCTACAAACGATTAAACAACTTCAATGTTCTGCATCCCATGGGATACGATGCTTTTGGTTTACCTGCTGAGCAATATGCCATCCAAACGGGCCAGCATCCCGCAGTAACTACCGAACAAAATATAAAGCGTTTTCGCGAACAATTGGATATCATGGGATTCTGTTACGATTGGGACAGACAAGTAAAAACCTGCGATCCAAATTATTACAAGTTCACACAATGGATTTTTGGATTGTTTTTCACCCATTGGTACGATAAATCAGCCCAAAAAGCACAACCTATCGAACAACTTATCCATCATTTTGAGAAATTCGGTAGCGCCTCCATCCATGCCCATTGCTCTAAACATAATCCGTTCACTGCTGAACAATGGTTAACGCTAAACCTCGTTGAAAAATCCGAAATTTTAAACCATTACCGATTAGCCTTTGTAGACGAAACCACCGTAAACTGGTGTGCCGAAATGGGTACCGTTTTGGCCAATGAAGAAGTAGTAAATGGGGTTTCCGAAAGAGGGGGATATCCCGTGATTCGAAAAAAAATGAAACAATGGAGTTTGCGTATTACCGCGTATGCAGACCGATTGTTAAGTGGATTAGATAAGCTGCAGTGGTCCGATGCAATTAAAGAAATTCAACGCAACTGGATCGGTAAAAGTCAAGGTGCCGAAATTAGTTTCTCGATTCAAAATTCAGAAAACACTATTACCGTTTTCACCACCAGACCCGATACAATCTTCGGTGCAACTTTTATGGTTGTGGCACCGGAAATTGAAGGATTAATCGACTTCTGCTCGCCTGAACAAATTGAATCGGTTACCGCCTATGCAGAAAAAGCAAAAAATCGTTCCGAAATAGAACGCATGGCAGACACCTCAAAAACCGGTGTATTTACAGGCTCCTACGCAATCAATCCGTTCAATAAACAACCCATACCCATTTGGGTGAGCGATTACGTACTTGCCGGATACGGAACAGGTGCAATCATGGCAGTCCCTGCCCACGATGAGAGAGATTTTGCCTTTGCTTCAACCTTTAATTTGCCGATAATTCCAGTTATAAAACCATTAAACGGAGAATTATCGTTACCACTCACCGAAGCCTTTTCTACCAAAGATGGTATTTGTATTAACAGCGAAATACTCAATAACCTAACTGTTAAAGAGGCCATAGCCAAAGCAATCTCCGTTATTGAAGAAAATCATTGGGGAATCGCCAAAATCAACTACAAATTGCGCGAAGCAGGATTTGGAAGACAACGCTATTGGGGTGAACCATTTCCAATTATTTTTGACGAAACCAATATTCCTCATCTCATTCAAGATCTCCCAGTTGAACTACCAAAAGTAGAATCATACAAGCCCACTGGTACCGGAGAATCACCACTGGCAGCAGTTTCAGAATGGGTAAATACCCCCAACGGTAAACGAGAAACAGATACCATGCCCGGATGGGCCGGATCTTCTTGGTACTTCTTGCGCTACCTCGACCCAAATAACACCCAAGAATTTGCTTCCAAATC
>JBJOFM010000155.1:0-24585 GCA_046048755.1 Bacteroidota bacterium
CTCAATGCTTTGGGGAGATTCACTCCATCCATTACTGCGAATTATCCTTTGGCGATGGTCTTTACCAAAGACGGTAAGAAAACGTATGTGGCAAAAAATTATGGAAAGGACACGGTGAACGTTTCTTTCTCCGATGGACTTAGCCTGAAAGTGCCACCTAGAAAATTAATAACAAGTAAGGATTTAGGGATTCCTGTACGAATTCAATCCGATTACCAACAATACTATAAGGGAAGTTCTATCACTCTTCGAATGGATTCCTTGCCGATAGAGTCGGATAGTATCCGTTGGTACATGAATTCTACCGTTATTTCCTCGGCAGGTAGCAAAGAAATCGTACTGAAAACGTCCAAGTTAGCCTCAGGTAGGTATCGTTTTTATGCCAATGTGTACTACCAAGGGAAAGTACTTCAGAGCAATATTCCTACCATTCTGGTGGGTGAGCAGGTGCCTTTTGAAACCAAATGGAATGCGATTCCTGGTGTGATTGAATCCGGTAGGTTTGACCAATTTGAAGGGGGCAATGCGCAACAAGTGAGTTACCTGGATGTAGGTTCGGTGAATCAGGGTGATAGCCGAAAGGATGAGTTTGCCGATGTTTCCAGAGATCCCAAAGAGGGACTTATTTTAACTTGGATTGAAGATGGGGAATGGTATGAGTATTCAACGAAAGTTGCAGAAGACGGTTTGTATAAATGCGTAATTCGCTATGCCAACGGAAACACATCGGCCCGCGGAAAAATGAACCTTGAATTGGATGGGAAAACCGTGGGTGTGGGTAGCAATTTTACTACCACCGGTAAATGGGAGACTTTTGGCAACAAGGAAATAACCAATATTCCGCTGCGCAGTGGGAATCGACTATTGCGATTGTTTTTTGAAGAGGCAGGAATAAACTTGGCTTCGATTACCTTTACTAAAACCGGCAATTTCCCAGATAAAATGCCCGTAGCCAACGCTGGAGGGAATAAATCGATTTCCAAATCCGTGGATTCGGTGCGTTTATCGGGCGCGATGAGTATCCCAGGTAAATTGGGGTATTTGAATTGTCTGTGGACACAGATTTACGGTCCGAGTGTTTTGGATATTGAGTCGAAAACCGCCAAAGAACCTATTCTTCGTGGATTGATGGAAGGGGTGTATAAAATGCAATTAACGGTGAGCGATAGTTTGTATCTCGACCAACAAACAATGTTTGTGTTTGTGGGAGACGGTAGGAATTTATTGCCAGAAGTAACCTTGATTCAGCCGTTGGCTTCGAGCGTGTATATCGAAAATCAAAAAATTCGGATTCAAGCATCGGCCAGTGATCCCGACGGTGTGATTCGGAAGGTCACGTATTGGGTGGATTCTGATTCTGTGGTTTCCTTGGTTGAACCTTTTGCCGTATATAAATCAATAAGCTTGGGTAAACATCGGGTGTATGCGGTTGCTATGGATGACAGTGGTGCTCGTGTGGCCTCCGATTCGGTATGGATCGAGGCCAAGCAGCTTTCAGGCGATTGGAAAATTGTACCGCAAGCAGGGGCATTGGCTGTAGGCGCCGATAAGAGTCAGTTAACTTGGTGGAGCAACAGTTTGGCCGATGTGCAGACACGGTCGTGTTTGTTTGACGACGTATATCGTTTTGGGGCTTCCGGGGATTTCTCCAATGTTTTGGGAAATCAAACCTGGTTAGAAGGTTGGCAAAATGGGGGTAAGGAGGGTTGTGCCGCCCCGAAAGCACCGCATGACGGTAGCAATACGGGGAGTTGGAGCATCGATTCGCTGAGTGGTGAGTTGATTATAGCGGGGACTGGGAATTACTTGGGATTGCCCAAAGCCACGAACAAAGGGGAGTTGGGTGCAGGAGGTACAGAAACAGGACTTAGGCGCTATTCTTTGGAATTTCAATCCAATGTTTTGGTGGTGGGAATCAATTACGGAACCGGATACTGGCAATTTAAATTAATGCCTGCGAATCCATCGAATGCGCGGAACGAACTAGCGACTACACAAAATTGGGTGTTATCCCCCAATCCTTTGCACGGAGAAGTATTGCGTATTTCGTCTGCTATTCCTGTATCCTCCGTTATTATCCGGGATGCAAGTGGGAAGAGGATGATAGAAACCCCATCGACGGAAATCAGCGTTTCTGAGTTAAAGCAGGGATTGTATTATGTGACAATTGAAACCAGCAGAGGGAGTGAAACCAAACCGTTGGTGGTTGTGAAATAGGGAATAAACTTGTATGCAGTACGGTGATTTTTCTGCTAAAGTGGGATAGTTGCTTTGCAGAAATTCAGCGAATTCTGTTCCTGAATAACTTATTGAGTTATTTCAATAATTGCTGAGCGTGGTTTTTGGTATCTACTTTTTCGATGATTTCTTCCAAGATACCATTTTCGTTGATCACGAAAGTGGTACGGGCGATCCCCATGTACTTTCTTCCGTACATACTTTTTTCTACCCAAACACCGTAAGCCAAAGCGATAGTATTATCAGTATCGGCTAGCAAATCAAAAGGAAGGTTGTATTTGGTGATGAATTTGGTATGTTTCTTTTCATCGTCTGGACTTACACCAACGATGGCATAACCTTGGGCAAGGAGGGCATCGTAATTATCGCGCAAGCTACAGGCTTCGGCGGTACAACCGGGGGTATCGTCTTTTGGATAAAAATACAACACCAATTTTTTTCCTGAAAAATCCGCTAAAGAGATGGGGTTGCCGTGTTGATTATTGGCCGTAAATGATGGGGCTGCTTTTCCGATTTCTGGTAACATAGTAGGTAAAATTACAATGAAAACAATTTTTTCGACGATAAGTTCTGGGTGAAAAGGTTTATTTCTTTTATTTTTCGTTATCCTGTGATTTTAATTTAAGAATTCGGTTATAAACCACAACGAGTGGGGAAAATGCAACAACTCCAATTTTATTATGATAAATTCAACGGATACTCGAAGCCAATGTAGGTTTATAGTTTGGTCAAGTGAACTGCTATTCTTTCTAGTATCTCTTCAAAATTTGGCTGCCCGTTATAATACAGCTTAGACGTAGATAAATAACGACTTTTAAATGATTCTCTGGTTTCTGGGTCATTCAGTAGAAGGGCAGGGTGTTCGTTAAGGGGAATTAAATTGTCGGCGCCTTTAATCCTTTCTGTTTTATGTTCTATGTATTCTGGACTGCCTATAAATTCTTGAATTTCATCATTCCCCAGTAAACAATAAACATCGTAGTATTGACGCATGAAGTTTTTATCATTGGTAGCGCCTGGATTGTCTTTGTTGCGATATTTCCTTACGATGGTTTGCAGTTTTTCAACCAATGTATAGCCCGGGTGATAGCATTGAACTCCAATAGCTGTATTGTTGATGTAATTGCTGCTTGCATTTATTGAAACGAGGTGTTCCCATATCCAGGATGAAATATTGATGGGCTTATTTGGAGTTACAGTGTCGAAACCAGCCTCGAGTAAAATTCCATCTTTAAGTCCTTCAAGTGTTGGTGTATGACTATGATAATACAAGCGAATTCCACCGCTGCGGTATTTTTCGGTATCGTCAAAATCATGATCTCTCTTAATTTCTATAATTCCATTTATCGAAATTGAATTGGCCAGCACGTCATAGAACTCTTTACGTGCCGCTCTTACTTGAGGTTTATCTTCTTTTCCTTCAATGTTTAAACCAAAATTTGTACGAATGTGAATGTCTATGTCCTCTGAAAAGCGATGAATTAACCCGTATCCTTTGGATAACGAAGTACCTCCTTTCAATTCAAACTCTATTCCCTGGTGCTGCAATGAATACAAAGCATGCATGATCCATTAGTCTTTCTCAACCAATGTAATATCAATTCCTTTTTGGGAAGAGACAATTGAGAGAAGCTCTTTAAATTCAGGATCGTTATGAATAAAATCAAGCATGCTGGAGTACGTTTCTAACTATTGATTTTAAAGTGCGTTTTGTTTTACCTGATCCATATTGTTGTGTAACCTTCATCAACGCATCTATATTAAAATTCGCTACATAGTCTTGCAATTTATCTATAGTTTGAGTTTGGTCTTCAGCAAGTGTATCCAAATTGTTTATTAAATCAACAAGCAAATATTCTCTTGAGATATTTTTAGGGAATGAGGACTTTAGTTTGAATTCAAATATCTTTCCATTGAGTTTAAACTCGCCTTTGCGCTTATGGTTGTAAACCCAAGTGGTATTATAAAGCTGTGTTAATCCAAGTCCCAAAGAATTAAAACTATTTGGGGATACCAAAAGAAAATCTTCGTCCTTCAGAAAACGTTCTACTACTTGTCGATCATCCGGTGGAACAGCCCCAAATTTTGATTGTTTGGGTGCGTAATACAAACCTTGGTTGAGTTTTATCAATGTTCCATCTTCAGTGAGCTGCGCCAAATGCCTATCTATGGCCGTGGAATAATATTCCAAGTCAGAACGGCGATACACCTGACCTTGCTTTATATGTTGACGGAGTAAATCCATTGTTCTAATACAAATGTAGAGAGGTTTTTTTTAAATTGCATGAAAAATTGGAAAAATTCATGCAAATTACCGATCCTGACCCAATTCATTCATCATCGCCACTTGATTAATTACCGATAATGCCGAAAACAAAATGATGCACGCAAATGGCCTCGAATTGGCAATGGAAGTTAAATTGATGCTCAGGTTTTGAACAAAAAAGGTCTAATCTGAACGTTTATTAACGTTGCATTACAACCTTACAAATTATTCAAGATGTAGTTGGTCATCAAGTTGTATAGGTGTTTGCTAGCCGCTGGATCGCCGATGCCGTGATTTCGGTTTGGGTAAATTTCGAAATTATATCGAGAACCGGACTCGATCATGGAATTGATCATCATGGCGCTGTTTTGCCAATGTACGTTATCATCGCCGCTACCGTGAATCAATAAGTAGTTTCCTTTAATTCCTTTGGTGAAATTGATGGGCGAATTTTCGTCGTACCCTTTTGGATTGTCTTGGGGCCTGCGCAAGAATCTTTCGGTGTAGATATTGTCGTAATACCTCCAACTGGTAACCGGTGCTACGGCAATGGCCATTTTAAATACGTCCGGACTCTTGGTGATGGCAAGAGAACTCATGTATCCGCCGAAACTCCAGCCCCAAATTCCTATTCTTGAGCTGTCTATGTAGGGCAGTCTTCCCAATTGCTTGGCAACGGCAGCGTGATCCAATGCTTCCAATTTGCCTAACTGCAAATAGGTGGATTTTTTAAATTGAGCTCCTCGTCTTCCGGTTCCACGATTGTCTACCACAACCACCCTGTATCCCTTGGATGCCAAGTACTGATGCCATAGGAAATTTCGTCCCATAAATGTATTCTTAACTTGGTTGGATCCGGGTCCGCCGTAAATATGCATCAATACGGGATACTTCTTGGATGGGTCAAAATTGTTGGGATAAATCACGTAAGAATTTAAGGGAAGATTTGCAGGTAATGCTGTGAATGCAGTGCCTTCGCTGGAACTATTAAATTGCTTGAATTCCACTGGCTGTGCTCCGATACTGATAAGCTTATTATTCCAATTATCGTTTTGATAAATCAGCTTTTCTTGCGGGCTGGTTAGCGATTTTAATCGTAATTCAAATGCATACCCGTTGTAATTTATGGGGGGTATGTGGTTAATAACACCCACTGGCCAGTTTCCTTGGATTGCTCCATTGGGCGACAGGTGAGCCATCGCAGAGCGCGTTTCGTAATAATATTGACTGTTGGGCCCCACTTGGATGCTGTAATTGTACCCCGGGGTGGATAGTAATTTTAGGGTTTTGCCCGATAGGTCGGTGGAATACAGATGGTCTTCCAAAATATTTTCTTTGGTAGCTGTGAATAACACCGTTTTTGTATGCGGTACATAGGCCAAAAGACTCACTACTTCCCAATCTCCGCGGGTAATTGCTACCTCAATCTTTTTCTCGTAATTCAATAAATACAAGTGATTAAAGCCGGATTTTTCGCTAGTGTAAATCAGGTTTTTTGTGTTGGGGACAAAAATAAATCGATCTGGGACTTCCACGTAAGCCGCATCTTTTTCTTCGATAACCATCGAAGCGGAGGCTTTGTTTCCTGCCGTCGCATCGATACTGAAGACCTGCCAGTGGTTTTGCCAACGATTAAGCTTTTGGATAAAAAGTAAGTCCGATTGATCCGCCCATTGAATGCGGGGTAAATAGCTGTCGTCGGAGGCGGTGGTAATTACCTCACTTGCTTGTGGATTCGCAGTTGTAATTCCGTTTTGGGAAGGGCTCTCAGTGCCGGAACCAGTTATCGAAGAATTGTTGTTTTTAGAATCCGATGTGTTTGCATTAACCGAATAAATCCACACGGAAACTTTGGAATTGTCTTCGCCGGCTTTGGGGTATTTCCATCGAACCTGATTGGGATAGAGATCAACGCTGCTAAAAGCATCCATGGAAAATTCTTTCACCGCGGATTCATCAAATCGGTAGTAGGCCAAATAATCACCGGATGGACTCCATGCCATGCCTTTATCCATGGTGAATTCCTCTTCGTACACCCAATCCACAGCACCATTAATGATACTGTTATTTTTCCCGTCAAAGGTTACTTGTGTTACTTGGGAATTCCCCAAGTTGAGTAAAAAGATGTTGTTATCGGCCACGTACGACAAGTACTTATTGTTAGGCGATAACGTAGGATAGCGCATACGTACCGGTATGAAGGTAATTGTTTTCTTTTGTAAGTCAACAACATAGCCCATGGTTGAGGAACTATGACGATAGATTTGTTGTGCATCGTAGGTTACCAACATGAAATTTCCATCATCGGAAAGCGAGAAGTCTCCCTGTAGATTTTTACCCGGAAATTTATCGTCGAATATCTTTTTATAGTCTCTGCTATCAAAAATGATAATTTCAGCAACATTGGAGGGTTCCGTCACCGCGGTAACATTTTTGAAGGAGGATTTGTTGTTTTTTGATTTTGAATCGGCTTGAGGGGTCGGGGGTAAAACGATGGGTGTTTTAACCACCGTCCAGTAATCGCCAGCGGGATCTTTTTGTGTTATAACCGACAGTAAGTGCTTGCCGTCTGGGGAGAATCTTCCCATGGGTTTTCTGGATGGGAAAAGGGAACGATCGGTGAATAATTCGTCGATAGTATAGTCTGATAACTTTTTTGCAGGTTCTACAGCAACCGGTTTACCGTTTCCTCCGTTGATGGTGTTTTCTGTTGGGTTTTTAGCAGGGACTTCCTTGGTTGTAGGGGAAGAAGTAACTTGGGTAGAACCGATTACTGTACGAGAGGTGTTGGTAATTGAACTACTGCTTTGAACCGAACCCGCGGTAGGGATTTTGGAATTTAAACTATTGCTTTTAGCTGAATCCGAGGTGTTAGAAACTGAGTTTACACTTTGGGCAGCAAGTAAAATAGTGAGATGTCCAGCTAGAAATATGGCTAACCAACAGTAAATGGTTGAAATAGCGATTTTATGATCGTTGAATTTCATCGTACGTATGCTGTGAGAGGTCCTAAAAATAAATATTAATTATTTCAATCGTTTTAATTGAACACTGCTCATCGGTTTAGACAATACAGGTACTAATTCGTGAGTAACTACAGAGCCATCCAATCCAAACCATTTTTCAGGTTTTCCTGCTATAATTTTCAAATTATCATAGGTTCGGATAACCAAATCATCCAAGATACTTAATTCGTTTTCCTGACTAATTTCCTCATCGACCAATACAAATCGAAAATCTCCCAAGAAATGTTTGTCGATAAAGGCGTGATAATAGGGGTCTAAATCAATTTCTTTATTGGTAGCCAACTCTTGAATTACTTGTCTCAGATAAATGCTTATTTTTTGTTGTACTCTAAATCCAAGTCGGAACCGAACACGAATTATATCGTTTTTCTCAATAATGTTTACCTTGTATTCGTGGGTGTAGGGCTCATCGGTAATTTCGATATTTACAAACCAATAGAAATCGGCTCTCTTTGGTCTTTTGTATAGTATGGAGTAAATCAACGGTGATTCAACTTCGTCATCTTTTTGTGCTTTACTTAAATAGATAAGATGGGTTGCAAATTTCGGTAGCGTTGTATCTTGGCTTAGTGCCTTAAGTTTTCTGCAATAATTGGTAAGTTTTTCGGTGACAACCATACTTTGCTTGATTTTACCACCGCGATAGGAAATATACATGAGCAAAATTATTCCTGCTCCAATCAGAAGGGTAACGAAACCACCTTCTGCGAATTTGGCCAGATTAGCAACGAGGAATGCACTTTCAACCACAAAGAACATACTCATGATTATTGCTACCAAAATCAAATTCACGCGTTGCATTCTCAAGTAGTAGTATAACAAGATGGAAGTCATCAACATGGTTAATGTTATGGCTAATCCATAGGCGGCTTCCATTTTAGCGGATTCTTCAAACAATAAAACGATAAAGACACAACCCAACCACAGCGCTGAATTAACCACCGGTATATAGATTTGTCCTTTGATATTGGTAGGATATTTTACCGTGAATTTTGGGAACAGGTGTAAACGAATTGCTTCAGAAACCAAGGTGAACGAGCCCGAAATTAGGGCTTGCGATGCAATAATGGCTGCGAAAGCGGCAATGGTGATCCCTACAGGAAGGAACCAATCGGGCATGATTGCATAAAATGGTCGGGCTCCATTGAGCGTTGTACCTACTTTCGTTAACAGCCATGCTCCTTGGCCAAAGTAGTTTGCCAATAAGCACAGTTTAACAAAAATCCATGAAATTCGAATATTTTCTTTTCCGCAATGGCCAAGATCGCTATACAAGGCTTCGGCTCCTGTTGTACACAGAAATACTGCTCCCAACAACGCAAATGCTTCCGGTGATTCCGAAAGTAAATTGTACACATGAACTGGGTTAATTGCATTTAAGATGGCTGGATTTTGAAAAACGAAATTTAAGCCTAGGGTTGCAAGCATACTAAACCAAATCAACATAATCGGCCCAAAAAACTTACCTACGGCACTGGTACCTGCTCGTTGAAACAGGAAAATAACGGATATTATTCCAATTACGATGGGAACGGTCTCGATATGGCTAAAATCATATTTGTAACCATTGCTGGGGTTGATGTATTGTAACCCTTCAATAGCGGATGCAACTGAGATTGGAGGAGTAATAATACCATCCGCTAATAACATAGCCCCACCCACCATCGACCCAATAACTAGGTAAGGGAATCTTCTCCTCAATAAACTGAACAAAGAGAAAATGCCTCCTTCGCCTTTGTTATCGGCCTGCAAGGTTAATATAACATATTTGATGGTTGTTTGCAGGGTAAGCGTCCAAAAAACAGCACTCAATCCACCATAAACCATGGTTTCCGTAATGGTATTTTTTCCAATAACTGCGCCCATCACGTAGAGCGGTGATGTTCCAATGTCGCCGAAAATAATACCTAGAGTAATTAAAACGCCAGCGGCGGTTAATTTAGAGTGTTGAGAATGGTTGTGGCCCATGAAAATTTGTGCAGCGAATTTAAGCAGTTGTTGATGATGCCGTTGCGGTTATTTTTCATTTGTGTTCATTTTGTTTATAAGTGTGTGGATACCGCATTTTGAGGGTTGTGGAAAACCGAAGAAGTACTGATTTTATCAATATTGGTGCGTGATTGGTGTTTTTTTCGATCATCTTAATAACGATTTGATAATTTAAACAGCATGATTGCAAGGAACTTGGAGATTCTCCCCGAAATTTGCATCGATTTTAAAAACCATGGCAAAAAAATCTGCATCAAAGCATTCTCATCAATCCGGAATTTCTCAGTATTACGGGAAATTGGTTTTCGGACCCGAACAACAATCGAAGTATTTGTCCAAAGCGGCGGTTCAAGCAATTGACGAAGCCGTTACCTTGGGAAAAACGATTTCAAGAAGTATGGCCGATGAGGTAGCTCGCGGTATGATGGAGTGGTCTTTGGATTTAGGGGTAACACACTATACTCACTGGTTTCAGCCATTGCGTGGTACAACAGCAGAAAAGCACGATAGCTTTTTTGAGCCTACCGGTCAAGATACGGGGATAGAAGTTTTTAGCGGAAAAGCATTGGTGCAACAGGAACCCGATGCTTCCAGTTTTCCATCCGGTGGTATCAGAAATACGTTTGAAGCTCGTGGTTATACCGCGTGGGATCCATCGTCTCCTGCTTTTATCATGCCGAAAGCTGGTGCTATGACCTTATGTATTCCAACCATTTTTGTTTCTTATACCGGCGAAGCCTTGGATTATAAAGCTCCGTTATTGAAATCTATTGCCTTCTTAAAAAAATCAGCCACCGAAGTTTGTCAGTATTTCGATCCGAAAGTGACCACTTGTTCGGTGAGCTTGGGAATTGAACAAGAATATTTCTTGGTGGATGCATCGCATTTCAATGCAAGACCTGATTTGATGTTTGCCGGCAGAACCATTATCGGTAATTCGCCAGCGAAAGGTCAGCAGTTGGAAGACCATTATTTTGGTAGTATTCCCAACCGAGTGTTGGCATTTATGGCCGACTTTGAGGTGAAAGCGCACGAATTAGGGATTCCATTGCGCACTCGACATAACGAAGTGGCACCTGCACAGTTTGAATGTGCGCCTCAGTATGAGGATATGAATTTAGCGGTAGATCACAACTCGTTGTTGATGGATTTGATGCACAGCGTGGCCGATGATCACGATTTACGCGTGTTATTTCACGAAAAACCTTACAAAGGAATTAACGGTAGCGGAAAGCACAATAACTGGAGTATCATCACCGATACCGGCGTGAATTTATTAGCTCCGGGCTCCACTCCCGAAAGTAATTTGCAGTTCTTAACCTTCTTTGTAAATACGATTAAGGCGGTTCACGATCATCGTGATTTGTTGAGAGCGTCTATAGCCACTGCCGGGAACGACCACCGTTTAGGAGCCAATGAGGCACCTCCAGCGATTATGAGTGTCTTTGTTGGAGATACGTTGGAACATGTATTAAATGGTTTTGCCTCTAATACCAAAAACAACGCTTCGGGCAAAGCCGGAAGCATACAAATTCCTACTATTCCTGAGATTTTATTAGATAATACCGATAGAAATAGAACATCGCCATTCGCATTTACAGGGAACAAATTTGAATTCCGTGCGGTGGGGTCATCGGATAACTGCGCCAGTTCGATGGTGGTTTTAAATACCATAGTTGGGGATCAATTGGTGAAATTCAAGAGCGAAGTTGAAGCCGGTTTAAAGGCCAATAAAGGATCTAAAGTGGAAGATGTAATTTCTGAAATTTTGCGCGGATATATCAAAGATACTCAGCGAATTTTATTTGGTGGTAATGGTTACGGGGAAGAGTGGAAGCAAGAAGCGAAAAAGCGCGGATTAAGCAATATCACTACCACGCCGGAAGCCTTGCAGGCTTATGTTTCTAAGGATTCTGCGGATTTGTTTGTTCGAAATGGAATTTTCTCGCACAAAGAGTTGGAGGCGCGTACCGAAATCCGCTACGAAACCTATGTGTTGCGTTTGCAAATTGAAGGTAGAATCTTGAACGAAATGGTGAATTCCTATGTTTTACCTTCGGCGATAAACTACCAAAAACGTTTAGCAGAAAGCGTGGCCACGCTTAATAGTATCGGGGTTTCAAACGAAGCGGGTAAAACCCAACGGGTGATTATTGAGCAATTGGGCGATTTAATCAATCGATTGTATACATTAAATGAGTCTATGACCGGCGAGCGTGCCAAGGCCAATAACTTAGAGCATGCCGATGAAAAAGCATTGGCTTATTGCAACAGTGTGAAGCCTATGTTTGATGAAATCCGTGAATGTTGCGATGAAATTGAGCGAATTGTGGATGATTCGGAATGGAATTTGCCGAAATACCGCGAATTGTTGAATTTGGCGTAAAGTAACTTTTATCGAAGAATAGGGGTTATCGGTTGGAATTCCTTGGGGGATGAACCGTTAATTGCTGTAACTATTAGATTTTGGGCTGCCTAATTGGTGGCCCTTTTTTTTATGTGAACAAAATCACAAAAACTACGCAACGCCTCGATGTAAATTTGTAAATTATTATTTCTTATGGAACACGTAGAATGTTTGATTATTGGCAGTGGGCCTGCGGGGTACACAGCCGCGATTTACGCAGCGAGAGCGGATATGAAACCAGTGGTTTATGAAGGATTGCAGCCCGGTGGACAGTTAACTATTACTACGGAGGTTGAAAATTACCCCGGATTTCCGCATGGCGTTCAAGGTCCGGAAATGATGAATATGTTCCGTGAACAGGCGGTGAGATTAGGTGCCGATGTCCGATATGGGATTGTTACAAAAGTAGAATTTACCAACGGTGGTCCTCAAAAAGTGTGGGTGGATGACAAGCACGAAATACTGGCGGATGCTGTAATTATTTCTACCGGTGCCAGTGCGAAGTGGTTAGGAATTCCTTCGGAGCAACGGTTGAATGGCAGTGGTGTAAGTGCTTGTGCTGTTTGCGATGGGTTTTTCTACCGCGGACAAGATGTAGCGATAGTAGGTGCGGGAGATACCGCATGTGAAGAAGCTACCTATTTATCGAAAATCTGTAATAAAGTGTATATGATTGTTCGCCGCGATGAATTCCGTGCATCGAAGGCCATGCAACACCGGGTACTAAATACCAAGAATATCGAAGTATTATTCAATTCGGAAACAGATGAGGTTTTGGGTGAGCATGGAGTAGAAGGCGTTCGGGTTAAGAATAATAAAACGGGCGAAACCGCGGAATATCCCATTAAAGGATTTTTCGTAGCCATTGGTCATCAGCCCAATACGGATATTTTCAAACCCTATTTGGAAATGGACGATCAAGGGTATATCATCACCAAAGCCGGAAGCAGTTACACCAATATTGAGGGTGTTTTCTGTGCGGGTGATGCACAGGATAAAATTTATAGACAAGCCGTTACTGCTGCCGGTAGTGGTTGTATGGCTGCCTTGGATGCTGAACGTTGGTTGGGTGCAAAACAAGCTGCCGAAACCCACTAATCTTTCCTGGTTAAAACCACGCTTTTCGTTTAATTGCACCGTGAAGAATTGCCGCAATATGGAGGAAAATGGTATTTCCAAGACCTTCGAAACTTGGGTTATTGTTTTCTTATGGGTTTGCGGTGGTTTTTTTTCTATAACACCCGTTTCGGCACAAGAAAAGAACGGCATTAAGAATCACTTTATCGGAAGTACGCCGATGAAGGGAAACGAACCAGCCATCGCATTTTCTCCGGTAAATCCACTCATTGGGGTGTTAGCGTACAACGTGAATCAAGTTTTTGTGACCAATGACGCCGGGAGAACCTGGGATTTGGTAGTGGTGGATCCCAAGCAAGGGTTTTATGGTGATCCGGTCCTGAAATGGGCTAGAAATAATACTTTGTACATGGCTCATTTGGCGAAAAACAAGCAATTGCCTTGGCCGCAACATTTTGATAGAATTGTATTTGAACGAAGTCAGGATGGGGGTAGGTCGTTTACCGCAACCGATGTGGGTTATAACGAAGGAAAAATGCAAGACAAGCCTTGGTTTTCTATCGATGAGTGGAATGGAAGCAAACATACGGGTAACATTTATCTGAGTTATACGGAGTTCGATAAATACAGCAGTACCGATGTTGCGGATTCTTCGCGGATATACTGTGCGGTGAGTAGGGATGGAGGAGTGAGTTTCGAAAAGCCAGTAAAGGTTTCCGATGTCTGTGGTGATGCCTCGGACGATGATAAAACGGCCGAAGGTGCCAACTGCACAATTACGCCGGATGGTACCGTGCACATGATTTGGGCACGCAACGATACGATTTGGTACGATAGAAGTGAGGATGGAGGTAAAACATGGGGAAAAGATCGTGCAATTGCCATTCAGTTTGGTGGTTGGAATCACAGCAATTTAGCGGGGCAAATGCGTGCTAACGGGATGCCATTCATTGTTAGCAACAGGAAGGGAGATATTTATTTCGCGTATTCTGGTGGAACGGCAGCTCCAAAAGCGGGAGGTAAAGTAGAAAATCTAGGACCGTTTTACAATGCCGATTTGGATGTATTTCTGTACAGGTCTGTAGATAATGGAGCGAGTTTTGATCGATTGGAGGGTTTAAGCAACGAAGGCGCGCAGTATTCCCCGATGATTGCTACCGATGTGAAAGGCCAAGAAATTTGGTTGTGTTGGATGGATAGACGCAGAAGTGAAACTGGATTTTTCTCGGATTTATATGGATGTAAAGTAAATGGATATAAGGTTGCTACACCTGCTCGATGGAGTTCCGTTCCCAGTTTAAATCCCGGCAAATCACAGTTTATGGGAGATTATTTGGGACTCCATGTTGGTAATGATAAGGTTTGGGCGGCCTACACGGCTTGGTCCTTATCGGATAAGTTCCCCTATGTACGCATGGTGGAAATTAATAAAAAGAAAAATAAAGGGAAGGGCTACACGCAAATTGAGTACGCCGATATCCTAGTTTTTCCGTATGATCCTGTTCAAGAAAATGGGAAATTAACCGGCGATAAAAAAGAAAAGAAGTTGATTTTATGGGTTGAATGGCCCAATGCAAAGTCGTTAACCATCGAAATTAAACAAGGAAAACAGATTGTTTTTCAAAATGTCATTGAACAATGGGAAAAAGGATATATGGATTTTTCCATTCCCATCGATCGATTAGGGAAAGGTGTATTTGAGGTGAATGCGCGGTACAAGGGCATCGGCATAAAGCAATCCTTGTATTTACCCTAGCAACAGAATTGAAATATAGCGTATTAGCGCAAATAATTTTAGAAAATTCCGCATAATTCGCACAAGTCTTTTGTGTTTGTAGTATCGAAGTTTTATTTTTGCCTTCCTTAAAAAAATTATGGCAGTTATACAGAAGTTAAGAAACTCCGGTGTTGTGGTTGGTGTTGTAGTTGCAGCCTTGGTTCTATTCGTAGTTAGCGATATTCTAAGCAGCAAATACGGCAACGGTAATCCTAATCAAAGTCAGGATGTTATCGCAACGATTTATGGAGAAGAGATTAAAGACGATCAAATCGACAAAATCGCCAACGATTTGTTTATGCAGCGTTTACAAAACGATCCCAACCTGCAGGAAAAAATGCAAAAGGACGAAGAGCTTCGCAGAAAAACAATTAAGGAAGTGTACGGAGAGGCTTGGGATGAATTGATCAAAAAGCAAGTTCTGTATAGCGAAATTGAAAAAGCGAATATCACTTTATCCGAAGCGGATGTTGAGGAATTGTTGTGGGGAGAATACCATAGCCAAACCATGGAACAAATTCCCGATTTCAAAACCAATGGAAAATTTGATGCCGCGATCGTGAAGCGTTTTTACAAACAGGCGAAAACCAATTCTATGTTGCGTGGATTTTTAGTTACCTTAACCAATTCCATAAAGGACCAAGAGTTGATGTCGCGCTATGCAACCTATGTTGCCAAAGCCAATGTAAAAACCAAGGTAGAAAAGGAAATGGAATATTTGGTAGCTAACCAAACAGTAGCAGGTAGCATCGTTGCGGTAGCACATAATTCAATTCCTGATAAAGATATCAAAGTTACTGACGCCGAATTAGAAGGGTATTTGGAAGAGCATAAGGAGGAATATAAGAATTTGGAGGAGCGTAGAACTGTGAAGTATGTTGTTTGGGATGTAACACCAACAACTCAAGATACCCAGAATATTTACGAGCAAGCAGTAAAGTATGCCGAAGGGTTGCGTGCTACTACAGAAGCAGATACTTCTACTTCCGGTGAATTTGTAAATATTGCTGACGTAGGGGAGAAAACACCTCAAGAAGTTGGCTCTCAATTGTGGAGATCTCCAGAAGGTTCTGTTTTAGGTCCGTTGTACAAAGCAGGTAAGTTCTATGTTTACCAAAAGTTAAAAGAGAAAAAAGATACTGGTTTAACGGTTAGAGCTTCTCATATTTTGATTCCTAACGATGGTCCATTGCCCGATGGTACAACTACCATCACGGATTCGGTAATGGCATTGGCGAAGGCAACCGAATTATTCAACCAAGTTAAAGGTGGAGCGAATATCGCTGAATTGGCGAGTAAGTTTTCTACCGACCAAGGTTCTGCAACCAACGGCGGTGACTTGGGTTGGAAGGGTGTAAATGGTTTCGTGAAACCGTTTGCTGATTTCTGTAAATCGGCTGCTAAAGGTCAGGTAGGATTGGTTAAAACGCAATTTGGTTACCACGTTATCAAAATGATGGAAGAACCATCGAATATCTTGGTTAAATACAGTGAGAATGTTATCCCAATTACACCGGGTAATGAAACGGTAAAACGCGTATCTAAAGCAAGCCGTGAATTCAAATCTATTATCGGATCTGATGCTGTTAAATTTGACAAGACACAAGAGCAACAAGGTTTAGTTCCTCGTTTAGTAAGGGATATCCAAACCAATACCGATCGTTTTGCTGGGATAGAAGAGCCTTCAGACGTAAAAGAAGTATTGTATTGGTTATTCGATAAAGATCGTAAATCGGGTGATGTTTCCGATGTTTTCTCTTTCCCTTCAAGACACGTTGTAATGAAAGTGGAAGCAGCAAAACATGTGGGTTACGCAACCTTAGACGATGTGCGTTCTGAAATTGAGCCTTTGGTTCGTCAAGAATTAAAAGGTAAAAAGATTGCTGAAAAATTAGAAGCAGCTATCGCCAAGGCAAAAAATCCAAACGATTTGTCGAAAGCAGTAAACGGATTGTTGATACCTGCGAATGATTTAAGAATGGGTCAGCGTATGATTCCTCAATTGAATGCAGAGTTAAAAATCTTAGGTGCCGTATTTGGCTCAGAAGAAAATAAGTTTAGTAAGCCCGTAATTGGCAAAGAATATACTGCGGTGGTTTATGTAACTAAGCGTAAGCCTATCGAGGTTCCAAAGTCTGTGTTAACCGCTCCGGATCAGTATGCATTTATGAATTCGGGTCAGTTTATGGCGGGAACGTTGGATAGAACATTCAAAAAGCAAGCGAAAATCCAAGATTATCGCTACAAATTTGAGTGGTTCTAATAATAATTTAACGTAATTAGAAAAAGGTCGGGGGAATACACTCCGACCTTTTTCATTTTTATGCAGTTTCCTTTATTTTTGTGCTATGTCAGCGATTACTCACGAACAGTCTTTAGAGAACTTCCATCAGCAAATAGAATATGTATTATCGAATTACAAGCCACATCATCTAAAAGTGGATGATTTTTCCAATATTGTCATTGGAGGTTTGGGTGGAAGTGGCATCGGTGGCAGGCTGGCACGATTGCTTTTTTTACAAAAAATGCCGGTTCCCGTGGAAGTTTTCAATGAATACCATTTACCAGGATATGCTGGAGAAGATACGCTGGTGATTCTTTGCAGCTACAGCGGAAATACCGAAGAAACCTTATCCATGTATCAGGAGGCTACTGAGCGCGGGTGTACGTTGGTTTGTATTGCTGCCGGTGGTAAATTAACAGAATTAGCACAAGCCGAAGGGTTGTCGTTTTATACGATACAAGGAGGATTTCAACCTCGTATGACCTTAGGTTTTGGTCTAAGTACATTGGTGATGATTTTGGGTGAATTAATGGGAGATGATATGCGCGCTTCTTTAGAGCAAATACAAGCCATGTTCCATTCTCCCGCAGGAATCGTTTCAAAAGCTAAAGACATGCACGGGTATTTTCAAGATACCATCCGCAATAAGTTTGTGGTGGTTTGCGATTTGGCATACGAAGCGGTAGCCATTCGTTTTTGTCAGCAGATCCAGGAAAATGCAAAAGGAGAAGGATTTGTTTCGGTGTTACCTGAGGCTAATCACAATATGATAGAAAGTTATTATGAAAAACATAATACAAACTTTATATTCTTGAATTCTGGCGCTAACGCACGCGTTTCGGCAAGGTTTGAATTTTTAGAAGGCGTACTAACTAATTTAGGCAATAAAGTATATAAATATCCGGTTTTGGATGCCTCTTTGGCCTCGGTTTTTGAAGTGATTCATGCTACCGATTGGTTAAGCATTTGGGCTTCCAATGACAAGGGAGCGGATAATATGCAGGTGGGTATTATTACCCGTTTGAAAGCGCACTTAGACAGCGTGAATTAATTATTAAATTTACGGCGATTTATAAAAACCACGGGTCATGCGAATAACATTTTTGGGCACGGGTACTTCACAAGGAGTGCCTCCCATCGGTTGTTCGTCGCCAGTTTGTTTATCGGAAGACGCTAAGGATAAGCGATTGAGAGCCTCCATTTTAGTAGAATGGAAAGGTAAAAATATTGTGGTTGATGCGGGTCCGGATTTTCGATATCAATTGATACGGGCCGGAGTTCAGCGATTGGATGCATTGTTGTTTACTCACGAACACCGAGATCATACAGCAGGTTTAGACGATATCCGCCCCTTTAATTATTTGCAAAATGGTCCCGTTCAGGTGTTTTGTTCCCATCGTGTTTTATCTGCTTTCAAATCTCAATACGATTATATTTTCGCCGAGCATCCGTATCCTGGTATTCCATTGATTGATTTTAATATCATTGAAAATGGCCAATTCCTGGTAGACGATTGTTGGATAACAGCGGTTGAGGTAATGCACTACAAATTACCTGTACATGCTTTTGTTTTTGATGACTTTGCATACGTAACGGATGCTAATTTTATCAGTGACTCTCAAAAGGAATTATTACGAAATAAAAAGGTATTGGTACTCAATGCTCTTAGAAAAGAAGCGCATATTTCGCATTTTACCCTCGAAGAAGCAGTGGCTATGGGCAAGGAATTGGCAGCTGAGCAAGTATATTTTACCCATATGAGTCATCAAATCGGCTTTCACGAAGAGGTTAATCGGCAGCTGCCTTCCAACATGGCCCTGGCCTTTGATGGTCAAGTGCTTGAATTGTAATGTGTTGGTTTGATTCTGGTGTATTCAGTTAGTTTTCGGGACGGATAAACACAAATTTTCCCATCGCCGATTCAGTTCCATCCTCGTTCACTGCAAAAACCAACAGTACTCCTGAGTTGGGGGTGCTTCCATCCAATCGTTTTCCTTCCCATGTAGCTTTTCCGCCATTGGCTTTGGTTTCGTAAATCAATCTGCCTTGAGAATCGGTAATTTTTACAATTGCATTGTTGGTTAATCCTTCGATAGTGATAATACCAGTATAGGTGGGATGTACGGGGTTGGGATAGATTTTAATCTGATCGTCAAAACTCCCCTTGTCCGATTTTGCATCGCTTCGATACGATTGTATCCCCATATCGGTTCCTAAGAATATTTCTCCGGTTTCATCGATTTGACCGAGACAAGAAATTCGGTTCGAAATCAACGGGGAGTTTGCGGTTTGAAAATGTCTAATTACTCGCTGGCCGTAGGGTTCAACTAAGAAAAGGCCGTTGGTAGTTGACATCCACTTACGATTTCCTCCATCGTACAGGATATCCGTGATGTTTTCTTCGCCCATTAAATACCCTATACTGCCATTTTGTTCAATAACAAAGGGGTCTAATTTTGGATTGCTATATAATTTACCGCTACCGGTGAATATGTTTAAACCTTGGTTGGTTCCAATCCAGACATATCCCAATTTATCGGCGGCAATGGTATTTACTTCATTGGATCGAAGTCCACTTTGAGCGGTAAGTACAATGTACTGATCATCTACTTTGGCATCGAGATTTTTGCCTTCGTTGAATACAAGTATTCCACCGCGTTGACGAATCATCCATTTGTTGTTGTTTTGGTCGATTTCTAACCCTTTTAATTCGTTTTCTCCAGAAAGTCCAATTTCAAAGGTTTTCCATGTTCCAGAAAGGGTGTAGCATAGCAAAGGTGCCTCTGCTCCATAGCTAAGAATCCAAATATTGCCCTTGGAGTCTTCGCAAATTCCGGATACCCAAATAAATCCGTCGATTCTCTTTTTTAGTGGGGAGTTGGTTTCATCCCATCGACCAACAATTTCGTTATTTTTAAAAATGAGTACGCCGAAACTGTGGGTGGCGGCAATTTGCCAATCCCGTTGTTTAGCGTAGGCGGTATAGGTGAAATCGTATAAATTGGTGTTCAGTGGGTGGCTGATGTTGTTTTTCCAAACACCCTGATGATGAATATAGAAGCCACCGGGGTTGAACGCATTGCCAAAAGTGGCTGTAACACCGCCCGCTGTAGTAAGCATGTGGTTGCCGTGTTTGGTCATTCGGAAGGCTGCGTTGGTGGCAGGTCCGCTGGGCAAATAGGAAATTTCTCCGTTGGGGTCTTTTTTTATTAATCCATCCTGAATCCCTGTACCAAACCAATAGATGCCATTCTTAAACTGAGTTACCGAATAGACCAGATTGATATTTTGACTTCCAGATCCGCCTATATTGATAATCTTACCCGGATATACAATATGCAGGCCTTGGTTGTTGGTCCAAATTCTTGCAATCCTCCGTTTTTCTAAATTAATGGGGGATAAACTGCCCTGGGAATAGCGATAAGCGGTAGAATCCATCTGGAAATACAGGGTATCACGGAAACTTGCCAATTCATTGCAGGTTCTACCATTGCTTTGATAAGACCAACGCCATTCGTTAAAATCATTCAGGTTCACTAATTTACTCCAGGGCGCCCTCCGTATCCCAGAGATGGTGCCTATGTATAAACTATCTTTGTTTATACAGCTCCCATAAACCGGTATGGAAACACCTTGATCGCCGATGGCATTGTAGGAGTCTGATATTTCGAAATTCACTAAATCAATGATGAGTAAACCGAAATAGGTGGAAATCAAAGCTTGGTTATTATTGAAATGGCAATGATATATGGATTTATCACCTTGTAAGGGTTTATTGAAATAGCCGGGTACATTATGAATTACGGCATCGTTGGAAAGAATATCTATGTTCCCGTCACGATATCCGATAAACAATAAGTCTTTTGCGGCATTGTAACTTAAACAAGTAATTTCTTGGCCATTGAACCCATCGTCTTTGCTTAATATTTCTAACTCGTTAGTGGATTCTTTTACCCGGAAAAATCCTTGAGGGCCAGCGGCATAAATATACCTCGAACTGGCTTCGCAAGTAAAAATTTTTTGGAAACTCAAATGGGATTTCCAAGATCCAGTAGGGGATAGTTGAGCAATAAGAGACGGAGAATTAAAACAAGTGAATACAACTATCGCCAATAACCACAGATTCCTATACTTTTTTATGTTAAGTACTCCCATATTGTAGGACGATTAATTGAATGTATAACGCAGTTCAAGGCCAAAGTCAGATAACGCTGTATAGAAACCAACTCCTGTTTTCGGGATCATAACACTGCGGTTGTATTTCATGGCTAAATTGATTTTGGTATTAACTTGATAGGTCATGGATGGAGCTATTCGGATTTGTCGCATTCCGGCAGAATAGCGATTAACATTCAAATCGATTTTACGAATAGCCGTAACGTTGTCAACAACCCCTACGGTTAAGTCGAACCGGAAATCGTTGGGTAAATACACAAATCTTCCATTGCGTTTGAAGGGCAACGTAAGTCCAGTTACGCGATAACCACCCGTTAGTTGGAATTCGTTGTTTCTAATTTCTGTCATGTTGAAATTAGCTGCAAATAATTTTAGAACCCGGGAGCGCTTGTATTCAAAACCCATGGTCCAATTGTTTTTAGTAGTAACGTTCAAACCAATTAATGGATAAAATCCTTCGGTGATTGTTACTTCAGCAATCTGATGTTTAGGGGTGAAATCTTTGCCTACTTGTAACAATTCATCGGGAGTATACCGAAGATTTTGGGTATAATCTCGAATGGAATACCTTCCGTTATAAGCGTGTTTGATATTGATATTACTGAATATATCTCCTACCGCCTTAATTTTTGTAAGTCCATTGTAATTGATGTTCCAGTTTGGTAATGGAATGGCGGGGAAGGCGCTAATTTTCGTAGTTCTTGGGTCAAGACCTGCGTAAGTTGTATAGAAACTACCAATCAAAACATCCTGATGATTTTTTGAATAACCCGCTGGGTATTTGGTAATTGGATCTATCGCGTTTGCTCCAACTCGGGGATCATTCAACGATAATTCTTCAGCCACCGCATAGCGATTCCCCAAGAATTGATTGAAAATAGGATTGGGGTGCTCGTTATTCAAGTTAGAATCTTTGGCGAAATGGGTGCTGAAGAACCAGCCCGACATGGAGAAGGTTCCTGTTTGTGTAAGACCTTGGTCAACCCAGTCGCTTCCATCAAATTTGAATATGCTTCGAGTTCCTTCGGTAACACTGCGGTTTAGATCCAATCTAATCCGGAAGTTCTTAATAGGTTCCACCGTAATATTACCGGAATAATTTTCGGTGAAATTTTGTGTGTAGAAATTGGATTGCCTACTGTCTGATTTAATAGCACCTTGTTTCGCTAGATCATACCGTAAATTGGCATTTTGAGCACCAAAAACAAACGGTAATCCGGGTTGTAAATGCGTAAAGTTATTGCCAAAATAATCGGGTCTATGAGCGAAGCCCGGTAATTCCATGCCCGCCTTTTTTTGGTAATTTAACGAAGCATTTTTTAACATACTCACAAAATTCCCAACAAAAACTTTGGCAGGATTCGCTTTTTGTATGGGTTTGCCTTTTTCCAACGCACTATTAAATCCAGTTTCTTCTTCCCCACCTTTTTTCGGAGGAGTGGGTGCCTTTTTGGGTTTTTCTAAATCACGGAGCCAAGGGATTTGACTGTACAGCTGGGTGAAATTAAGTTGACTCGTAATATTAATATCTTGACTGTTTTGAATACGATTCCCCAAAGATTCAAACGCGGGCGGTGCTTGGTTCCATTCGTAAGCGGTACTGTAGGTAACGGAGGTGTTTATCCAGCGCAGCCATTTGATTTTTGAAAAGGGCAGGGTATAGGAGCCCGATGCATTTTGCGTAAATCTACTGGTTCTTCCGAAGCCTTTAAATTCATTTAATATAGAATCGCGTTTTGCTTCAGAATCTATTTTACCATATGGTTCTTGAATTCGAGCATTTACCTTGGCGTTGTAGTTAATGGTAATGGACGATGTTAATGGTAATACTACGTTGTAGTTACGAACGATGGTGAAGTTCTTATCGAATAATCTAGGATTGATCTGTTTAAAGCTATTATTATTCCTTGATTGTTGTTCTCCATACAATCGGTTGAGCTGCAATTGTGTATTAAAAGAACTTGGAATCAAGTTGAAATTGAAATCTCTGATCAATGCCAATTTACTTGATTTGATTTTCTTAAACGGCTTGATGTATTTGGTAGGGATAGCATAGGAATATCCCAACGTGGCTTGCGTTGTTTTTAAGAAATATTCTTCGATTTGTTGGTTGCGACGATAATTGTTTTGGTAGCTGTAACCGGCTACAAAATTCTTTCCGCTCCAAGGTCTTAACTTCACCCCCGTGCTGCCTGCGCCAAATTTAACATTGGCTAAATTGAAACTATACAAGGAATTATATTCTTCCGCTGCTTTACGAATGGTTTCGCGCTGTTTTGCATCGGCAATACCATTTAGGAAGTACTTTAATTCCAAATCGGGGTTTAATGGGAAATATTTTGGTCTAACGTAGTTTTCCGAATATCCAATATACATGGGGATGGAAACTCCTGAATTTTTGGGGAAGAACTTACCCAATTCCAAGTTGGACGATATATCGTAATTCAAGTTCGTGCTCAAACTACGATCGTTAAGTTTCTTATCTACATCTCCAAAACCGATGGTTCTAACCGTTCCTGCAAGGTTTAACATTCCCAAATCGGCCAATTGTGTTTGAACATTCGCTAAAGCAGCCCAACCACCCCCGTTGTTAATGTCTTTAACCCGCAATTCGTTGAACCAAACTTCAAAACATTTAGGAGTTTGCGAGTTGTTTTTTACCCCGATCATCATAACCTTTAAGTTACTCATATCGGGTAAGCCGATTACGGAAATTTTCCCTTTGGTACTGGAGGGTCGAATAAACGGAGCCGTCATTGGCCAGCCACTGTTTTGACGTAGAATTTTCAGGTCGTAAAATTCTTGCATGGCGATATCAATGAAGTTTGCATCGGGCCATACCATCTTATCGGCATTCGCCATGTTTTGTGTAACCCGTCCGCGGGTCATGGTTAATGGGATTTCGTATTCGTAATAGTTGGATGAAAGGTCTGTTCCAAATCGAATAAAAGCTGAAACGTCTCCATCTTCCACCTGAGTTCCGTTAGATTCTTCGGCGTGAACGAATAACTGTAAGCGCTTGTAGTTTCGCACGTCATAATTGCTGGTTTTGAAGGCTGCCCGAGCATCACCTCCTTTTAAATCACAAACTTGTACGGAAAGCGATTGCTCGTTTTCTTGCACCATTCCCAAAGAGGCCATGTTTTGCACGCGTTCAACCCCAGGAGGAACTTTGTATGCAATGGGTGCTCGTTTGCTATTTTCTTCAACGTTTACAGTACTTACAACAAACTTGGTTCCATCGTTGGGATCTATTGGTACTACGATTCCAGGCGTTTTTAAGGAGTTCGTGTACCGTCTCCAATCGGCGCGAACCATGTTGATATATCCCATTCTCAATATAGC
>JBJOFM010000156.1:0-5119 GCA_046048755.1 Bacteroidota bacterium
AAGTTAGTGGGAGCTACGTTTCGTTGGGTTTTTGACCGATAAGGGTTAAGCTTGGTGAAATAATTGACAAGCATCGGGTTTTTTTGATAAAAATGGCTCGGTGGTATTGCTAAGTTAATCAAAGGTATTGGCTTAGGTCGTATATTTGTAGTTTGTAATTATGCCGTATTTTTTCACTTCCGAATCTGTATCCGAAGGTCATCCGGATAAAGTAGCTGATCAGATTTCTGACGCGTTGATAGATAATTTCTTGGCTTATGATCCAAGCAGTAAAGTGGCTTGTGAGACGTTGGTAACAACCGGTCAGGTAGTTTTGGCTGGGGAGGTAAAATCCCAAGCGTACTTAGATGTTCAAAAAATCACACGTTCGGTTATTGCCAAAATTGGATACACCAAGAGTGAGTATATGTTCGATGCAAATAGCTGTGGAATATTATCTGCTATTCACGAGCAATCTCCGGATATCAATCAAGGGGTAGAACGCAAAAATCCCGAAGATCAGGGTGCGGGCGACCAAGGGATGATGTTTGGTTTTGCAACCAACGAAACCGAGAATTACATGCCATTGCCATTGATGTTGGCACACATGTTATTGGAAGAATTGGCAGCCATGCGTAGGGAAGGTACACAAATTCCTTATTTGAGACCCGATGCAAAGAGCCAGGTAACCATACAATATTCAGACGATCACAAACCGATGAATATTGATACCATTGTAATATCCACGCAGCACGATGACTTTGAAAAGGCTAGCGACAGCAGCGATGCTGCTCAATTGGCAGCCGATGACAAGATGTTGGCGAAAATCAAATCGGACATTGTCGAATTGTTGATTCCACGCGTTAAAGCAAAATTACCCGCGTCTCAGCAGGCTTTGTTTACTGCGGATGTGAAATATCATATCAACCCAACGGGGAAATTTGTAATTGGTGGACCTCACGGAGATACAGGGTTAACAGGTAGAAAAATTATCGTAGATACTTACGGTGGAAAAGGTGCACACGGTGGTGGTGCTTTCAGTGGTAAAGATCCTAGCAAAGTAGATAGAAGTGCTGCTTATGCAACAAGACATATTGCAAAAAACATGGTAGCGGCTGGATTGTGTGATCAGGTTTTGGTTCAGGTTTCCTATGCGATTGGAGTTGCTGAACCTGTAGGTCTCTTCGTTGATACCTATGGAACCGCGAAAGTAGGATTAACCGATGGCGCTATTGCGGATAAAATCAAAACAATACCTCAATTAAGTTTAAAACCCTATCATATCGAACAACGATTTGCGCTTCGTACACCCATTTATTTGGAAACCGCTGCTTATGGACACATGGGAAGACCTTGTGAAACTGTGACTAAGACCTTCAATGCGGGAAGTGGAGAACCTAAATCGGTTACCGTTAAGTTGTTCCCTTGGGAAGAATTGAACGCAGTTGACGTATTGAAAAAAGAGTTCAGTTTATAATTACAATTGTAGAATATGTGTGGAATCGTTGCCTATATTGGTAAAAAAGAAGCTTATCCCATCGTAGTAAAAGGATTGAAGCGGTTGGAATATCGCGGGTATGACAGTGCCGGTGTTGCACTATTGAACGGCGATATGCGTGTGTACAAGAAAAAGGGAAAAGTTTCGGATCTAGAAGCTCATATTGGCAACGCGGATGTTTCCGGTAGTATAGGTATGGGTCATACGCGTTGGGCAACACACGGTGAGCCTAACGACAAAAACTCGCATCCACATTTATCTAACAGCGGTGATTTGGCCATCATACATAATGGAATCATCGAAAACTACGCTACCTTAAAAGAAGGGTTGAAACAACGCGGACACTCGTTTAGTAGCGATACTGATACCGAAGTTTTAGCGCATTTAATTGAAGACGTAATGGAAAATACAGGTTTGCCATTGGCAGATGCTGTCCGTTCGTCGTTAAAGCAAGTAGTAGGCGCATATGCCATCGTTATTGTTAGCAAAAATCATCCGGAACACGTAATTGCCGCCCGAAAGGGTAGTCCGTTGGTGGTTGGATTGGGAAAAGAACGCGGAGAATTTATTTTTGCTTCGGACGCCACCCCGATCATCGAATATACCAATAAGGTTATCTATCTAAAAGACGGCGAGATAGCGATAGTAGAAAGTCAGGAACTGATCATCAAGAGTATTGAAAACGTAGTTCAAGTGCCCTATGTTCAGGAGTTGGAGTTGAACTTAGAGCAATTGGAAAAAGGCGGATATCCGCATTTTATGCTCAAGGAAATCTACGAACAGCCGAAGTCGATTTTTGATAGTTATCGCGGTCGATTTGATGCACAAACCGGTGAAATAATCATGCGTTCCATGGAAGAATACGCCGATCGATTAAAAGAAATCAAACGATTGATTTTGATTGGTTGCGGAACCAGTTGGCATGCCGGTTTAGTGGGAGAATATTTATTTGAAGATTTGGCACGAGTGCCGGTTGAAGTAGAATACGCTTCCGAATTTCGGTATAGAAATCCGGTCATTTATGGCGATGATTTAATTATTGCGGTTAGTCAGAGTGGTGAAACTGCCGACTCATTGGCTGCTATGGAATTGGCCAAGCGCAAAGGTGCCTCTGTTTTTGGAGTATGTAATGTGGTAGGTAGTAGCATTCCTCGATTGAGTGATGCAGGTGCCTATACCCATGCCGGTCCGGAAATTGGGGTGGCAAGTACCAAGGCATTTACCGCACAAGTGACGGTATTGGCATTAATGGCAGTAGGTATGGCAAAGTTGCGTGGTACCATGACATTAAAAGAGGTTACCGAATTCATGAAAGAGTTGGATACCATTCCAGCGAAAGTGGAGAAGGCGTTATTACTGAATGATTCAATTGTTGAATTATCGGAAAAATATAAGGATGCTAAGAACTTCTTGTATTTAGGAAGAGGGTATAATTTCCCGGTGGCTCTAGAAGGTGCACTGAAATTAAAAGAAATCAGTTACATCCATGCAGAGGGTTATCCAGCGGCTGAGATGAAGCACGGTCCGATTGCTTTAATTGACGAAGAAATGCCGGTAGTAGTTATCGCCACTGCCAGCGAACACTACGAAAAAGTGGTAAGCAATATTCAAGAAGTAAAAGCTAGAAAGGGTAAGGTTATAGCGGTGGTTACAGAGGGAAATAGAAGTTTGGATTCGTTGGTGGATCATATCATTGAGGTACCTGAAACCATTGAAGCATTGAGTCCATTGCTGAACACAATTCCATTGCAATTATTGAGCTATCACATTGCCGTGATGCGTGGTTGCAATGTGGACCAACCAAGAAATTTGGCCAAGAGCGTTACGGTGGAGTAGGTTCGAATGGGGGTGATTTGGTGCCCCTGTGTTTTCAAGGGTTATATCCGAATTGAGGGTGTTTTTACACCTTTTTAGGACAGCGTGATTTGTGAGTTAAAAGAGGCCCCTTATTTCTTCTTTTCTTTTGCGAGCGTAATCTTATAATTGTCTGGGTTTCCTGTCATTTTGATGCTAACAAATTTCACCTTTTTACTTGGGTCTAACGTTGCGATTTCATCTACTTGATCTTTACTCACCTCTCCGGATTTCTTGCTAAAAAGTTTATTCATCCCTTCTGATGTAATCAGTTTAATGGGAACACGTAGATAGTACTCAAAGTTGAAATCCATATCCTGCTTTCCCGATAATTCGATGAAGCCCAACGAGGAGTTGATTAGCATCTTTGGAACAGACATAATTCCTTTGGTGATGTCTATATGATTGGATAATGTATCGAATAGAACTTTGTATAGGTTTTTATCTTTAAAGAAATCTGCGAGGTATAACAGCGGGCCGTAGTTTTCCAAGCGCCCCTTTGCAACTTCTACATCCAAGTGAATTTCGGAATCGTCAATTATGGGGGTTAAATCGGCGTGCAGGTGTATTTGACCATATAATCTACCAGTTAATTTACCATGCAACTGCTCAGAAACTAGATGATCCTGACCAAAATTCTCAAACTTAAACATCAGTTGGTCTAAATCAACATTTTGTAAGCGTATGTTGGGGTTGAGATAGAGTTTTTTCTTATTCGACCCGTCTAAATCACCTCGTATGAACATAGTTCCCCCGGCCGCATGCAGACTCATGGTGTCAATGTTAAGGTGATGGTTTTTCTGTGAATGGAATTTCGAGTAAAAATGGTCGAAATGGAGTCGGTGATATTTTAAATGCTTTATGTTGAGTTGAAAATCCATATCGGGGAACGGGATTTCAAACACATTAAATCCAGCTTCATGGTTTACGGTTTTCGTATTTGGATTAACCGGAGGTGGGTTGTAGTTAAATAATTCATCAAAGTCTAGTTGAGGAGAGTTGATGGTTAAAGAGTTTTTATGTTTTTTACTTTTCTCATCGGCACCAAGAAAATAGGTCATATTGGCTACAAATGAGGATTTACCAATTTTGCCAGTGAATTTTTCGATGGTGAGGTTTTGATTTTCTAAATGAAAACGACCTGCAAATTTCTCGAATCTCAGGGGGTGAACTTTCATATTGGCTTCGAGTTGATCGAGATATATATCGGCCGATTGTAATCCGTTATTAAAGTGAAGATTGGTAAAGCCATGCAGTCTAAACTTTTTAAATTCCTCATGTCTATAATCTTCGGGAACATAGTTTTCGCCACCATAAGCGAATAGATCTTCCAACTGTAAGAGGCGAGAATCCAACGCAAATTCGATCTTAGTATCTCCCAGAGGTTTGTCTTTTAGCCATAAGTCGTAATTAAAAAGTTTACCCGAAAAGTGAAAATCGCTTTTATCAATTTCGCCTTTAAAATCGATAATTCTGAAATCGCGTTCATCGATTATAACATCCGCATGGAAATCGTGGAGGGTGTGCGGATAATGTTTCATTTTGGCATAAAGATCCTCAATAAAAAACTCACCGATAGGTAGGTTGGGAGATTCTAACAGGGCCTTGGCAGAACATTTTAAAGCCAGTTTTGTGCGGAAATTCTGAATTTGTTCGTTTACGGGTTTATTGCCTTCCTTGCCGGTATTGGTTAATTCTAAAACATCTAAGTAATTTGATTTTATCGCCAGTTCTGTGGTGATAATTTTCTCTGAATGGTGCAGTATTGCGGGTAAGTCGCTAATTGTG